>CAZNAX010000002.1:0-84376 GCA_964570965.1 uncultured Desulfatibacillum sp. | reverse complement strand
GGTCGGTGAAGATGTTCAGCCGCTCCAGCAGCAGCGGGAACAGGCTTTCGCCCGCAAAGTCCGACATCACGACGATCCCACCGTATTTGGCGACGAAGGTGCCGGCAATGAGAGTTTCTACATCGAGGTTCCCGGCCATCTCACAGGGGAAAATGATGGTCGGAAAACCGAGCGCCCGGTTTCCGTCCTTGAGCGCCGCACGCCGGATGGTGATCATATCCTGGTGGGCCTGCTTGATCTCCCGGCAGCCCGGGTCGAGCACCAGGTCCTTCAGCCCCATCTCGGTGAGCTTCTGGGTCAGCGGGACCAGGTCGGCCACTGAGCCGGCCTTGACGGCAAGCGGAAGGCCACTCTCCTTGGCCAGCGCACCCATCTCCGCCAAGTTGGCGGCGGTGGCGGCATACATCAACGGGCGTTTGAACTTCGTGGCCTCGACGGCCGCCTTCATGATGTCCGGCTTCTCGGTCATCAGCACGAGGTTGAACTCGGAAGTCTCGGCAATGGTCTTGGCGCTCTTTGCGAAGGCCTCGGCATTTCCGTTGACGTCCTTTACCGCCACTAGTTCCGGCCGGAGATTGAGCCCCACCCGTTCATATTGTAAGGCGTTCCACTTTTTCAGCTTGGTCTGAAGATCCGCCGCCGAAATGTCCGAGCCGACCGTGGCGGCCAAAAGCGTCGGATTGAAGAAGGTTTTCTCGTGACGATACTGCACGGTCTCCCCGCCGGTGGTGGCTGCGCGCACCCCTTTGCCGACGGCGACGGGCCGGATCGGCGGCGCCGAAGCTTCGGAAAGCGCCGCCCGGGCTTCGGCCGACACGTACGGGCAGCTGTCGAGCTCGGCCTTGCCGGAGGCGAGGTTCATCGCAAAGGCCAGGCAGGTCGGAACACCGCATTCCTTGCAGTTGGTTTTCGGAAGGAGCTTGAATATCTGAATTCCGGTTAATGCCATCTCGGTCTCCTTTGTGCGCGTTTCAGGTACGGTGTCGGCAGCGCGCGCCGTCTTGCCGGTCGCGCGCCGCCCGATAATCCCCCAACAGCCGTCATCCGCTGATGATCGGGTCCATCGACAACGCCGGATGGTTCTTTTCCTTCAGGAAGGACAGGATCTCCTCCTCGGTCGTGCCGACGGTTTCATCGGCGATACGGTCAATCAAGTCGGGCATTCCCACTTCCTTGCCGCGTTTGATCAGCCGTTCCCGGATTTCTTCCTTTAGGATCTTCGGCATCCACACCAAGCGCTTGATGCCGCCGTCGCCGAGAATGAACTTGCCTTGGGTGATGTTGAACTTGGAGTGGCCCACGAAGCCCGGAGACGAGGCCCCGCCGCCCATGACGCCCGCCAGGGTCGTGAACTTCATGCCGCAGGGGGTCTCCCCGCTGTAATCGCGGTTGACGGTCATGATCCCGTTGCAGGAGGGCAACATGGCCGCGATGGCCTCGCAGCAGCCGCAAGTGGTCATCGGGCTGTGAACCATCGAGTAAAAATTGTAGTGAGTGACGGCACCGCGCGAAGCCTTCTGCACGAACTCGTTGACGCCCTTCCACTGGCCGAGCTTGGGGTCGAGGCATTCGCCCTTCTGGATCGGCTGATTGGGCCCGGTCGGGTTGATCTCGAAGGAAGCCTTGCAGTCCATCCAGTTGTAGGCGCCGCAAAGCCCCGTCCGTTCCGGACTGACGGTGCAAACATGGTTGGGCGCAAAAGACTGGCACAGCGTGCAGGAATAGTAGGTTTCGACCGACTCGTCGGTCATCTTCTCGACGCGCTCGTCGCGCGTCTTGTACTCGCCCCGCGCTCGCTGGGTGAGCTTGTCCACGTCCTCCTTCTTGGTGAAGAGGGTGACCTGGACCTTGTCGACGATCTTCTGGAAATCCTGGTGGAACTTGGCGTGCAGCACGACCCCGATGTGTTTCAGGGAGAAGCCTTTCTCGACGGCGCCCTTGCTCAGCCGAATCCAGGAAATATCGCGCTGACCGATGTGCATGACGCCCTGGATGTAGTTGATGAGATGGTGAATCTGACGTTCGATGATCGGCTCGAAGTCGGTTTGGAACTCGCGGCCGGCGACCTGGACATAGATGCCGAGGGGCGAAGCGCCGCCTTCCTTGATCGCGTTCACATCGGGCCCGACGATAACGACTTTGCCGTCTTCGATCTCGTTCATCTCGGCCATCTTGACGAGCTCGGTGCACTGGGTCTTGCCGCCGCCCATCTGGCAGTAAAGGTCCTGGCCGCGGACGCGCTCGCCCTCGTAGGCCGGCCCGAAGGACATCGGGATGTCGATCGTGGCCACCTGAACCTTCAGGCCACGAATTTCGACGGACTTCTGTACCATGTCGGCGTGGGCCACGTTGGCGACCACATGCTCGTAGGTGCAAACTCCGGTCGGCAGGATCTCAGGGATGTCCGTGTCGGCAATGGTGGGGAAGCCCCAGTTGACGCAACCGGCCGCCGCAGCAGCCCAATCGGTGCCGACCTCCCCCAGGGCGTTGACGAAGGCGAAGATGCGGTTCTTGTTGTAGAGCAGCATACGCTTGTAGTCGCCGGGCTGAATGCCGCCGAAGGCCATGGCCGCCCGGTTGGCGAAGCCGAGGGCGAAGATGGCCGAAGAGATGTAGGGGCCGAACGGCACGATGCGGGTGTTCCATCCGATCTGCACACCGGCCTGTAGCAGTTGCTGGGCTACCGTAGTGTGGTTGTGTTCGGCGGCCAGGAAAATGTAAAGGCTGCGTTTCTGGTACTCTTCGACGATCAGCTTGGCGGTCTCGGGGTCCGGGGCCGCACCGACGATAGCGGCAAAGCCGGGCGCCGATCCGTCCACGAACTCAACCCCGCGTTTACGGAAAACGGTGTCGTCGGCCGCGCCCAGCCAGATCTTGCCGGCTTCCTCGTCGATCTCCTCCGCGTGCAGATAGAAGTCCGGCTCGTTGAGGTAGCGCAGGGCTTCACGGATCTCGAAACTGAAGAGAGAGGCCATGCCGGCGTCCAGCAGTGGCCCGAGGTACGGCAGGTGGTTCATCCCCTTGATGTGTGGCGGCAGCAGCTTGCGCACCACCTCCATCACTTTCTTCATGTCTTCCAGCTTCTCGACCTTGATGCCGAGCAACGAGTAGATCACCGGCAGGTAGTAGGCGGTGTTGGGGAACCCGACCTTGGTGTCGGCATTGAACGTCTCCAATGCCTTCTTGTACTCGCCTTCTACCTGAGAAACGATGTTGTACGCACCCTGAATCGCAGCAAACGCAACTAGTTTCGACATAAAAATGTCCTCCTTCGTTGAGGATTTAATGTAAGATATAAACGGTTCAAGTGGTCAGTCATCGATTACGGCGGTGGACCCAAATCAGGGTCTCAACGATCTTTTCAGGAACCGACTTCTCCGGCACGGCCGCCTTCTTTTCGGCATCTTTGGGAGCCGCCGTCTTCTTTGCGATTTTGGCTGGCGCCGCAGCGGGTGTCGCCGCGCCCCGTTCTTCGCGCTCCTTGGCGCGTTGCTGCCGGATCTTGTCGAGGTCGGCCTCGATCTTGGCCTTCTCCTCCGCCAGTCGCTGGGCCTCTGCGGCGGCCTTGGCTTTGGCTTCCGCCTCCGCCTTGGCCTTGGCATCTGCTTCGGCCTTCGCCTTGGCATCTGCCTCGGCTTTGGCCTGCGCGGCGGCATCCAGTTTGGCCCGCGCTTCGCCTTCGGCCTTGGCCTTGGCTTCCGCTTCCGCCTTGGCCTTCAAAGCGGCCTCGTCCACGGCCGGTGCGGCCGGAGCGGCCTCGGCTTTCGGCGGTGCCGTTGCGGGTTTGACTTCGACCTTGGGGGCGGCGGCGGCTTTGGGAGGCGGCGGCGCGGCCGGCTTCTTCTCTTTTTCCTCGGCGATGGCCAGATTGGGGGCCGGGGAAAGGCTGAGCAAATCGATGTCAGCGGCAGGCAGTTTCTTGACAATCGGCGCGACGGCCGTTGCAGCGCCGCCCTTGTAAATCAGATCGATATAGCTCTTCACCAGGCGGACGGCTTCCGGGTGGCGCATAATCAGAATATTGGAACCGCCCATGAGGTAGGCCACCGCTCCCACGGCCTCCATCAGGATGGCGCGCCGCTCCGGATCTCCGAGCGTCGGGGCGTCCTTGGCTCCAAGTTTGGCTTCCTTGGATTTCCAGACCTCGTTGCCGAGGTTGTTGATAAGAGGGAACTGGAGCTTGTCGTCGCCCTGGGCCAGGGCGGCCATGCGGATGCGCTCCATGACCGAATAGGAATATTCCAGCCCGTAGCCAAGCCCGCCGGTGGTCGGGTCGATCAGCATGCGGTTGGTCGGCATGCCGAGGTTCTCGAGCAGGATGTTGACCTGTTTGGCGAGGTTGACGTCGATAGGCGATGAGGCGATGACATAATGCCCGAAGCCCATGGCGGCCGCCCCGATGGCCTTGTGGTTCTTGTCTTCAACGGGTCCCAGGATGAGATTCTCGCCCTGGCACTCTTCGGCGATTTTCTTGAGGACAGCCTCGTCCTTCTCGACGTTGGCCGACCCCCAGACCACCAATGGCACATCCACCGCCGCCCGCACCTTTTTCACCGATTTGACGGCATCTTCGGCCGAGGCGTTCTTGCCGTTGGGGTCGATGCTCTTCAGCTGCAGCACGATGATCTCAGCGCCGAACTCCTTGACGCATTTTCGGGCCCACGCCCCCGGGTCGGAGACCACGTCTTTGAAAGGTGCCAGGGCCGCGTCGGGCCACTCCTCCGGAGCCATGTCCCAGACTTCCATGGCAATTTTCGGCGGGTGGGGCATGGCGCCCTCGAACTGGTAGAACGGATAGCAGGTCTCTCCGCCGACGGTGACCGTTTTCTGGCCCTTACCCAGCGTGATTTCCTTGATCTTGCCGGTGTAAGATTCTTTGTAGAATTGGAAGCCCAATGTTCCCTCCTTGTCTTCTTGACCGGTTTATGGGTGTGGTGATTGAACCGTTGGATCAGCTCATCTACCTATGGGAACCAATCAGGTAAAACCTTGAATTGAAAAAATACTTTTTTCATTTACCGAGCGCATGTATTTTTGTCAAGAGAGGACATGAAAAATTTAACAGTTATTTCAATACTCGACCTGACCGCTGCGGTTTCACCGCACGCACCCCCCCAGGCGGGCTCCGGCCTATTCGGGAAACCCCTTCATTCCGGTTTCATTTAGTTCTCGAACGGTTACGATCTTCAAGCCGGGCTTGCAATCTCGGAAACTGCTGGAGATCGGTATGGGGCAGAAACAGGGCGGCAATGTAGTTGTCCATATAAGAGGCCGTCTCGGACAGCTCGAAGTTGGTCATTTTTCGGACGACCTCCACCACGTCGCGGCGTATGCGGTTGGTGAGAGAACTCAACTTGGCGCCCAGCAGCGAGCCGTTGCCGAGATAGGTCACCCGGTCCGTATCCATCTCGGGCAGCAAGCCGATCGTCATGGCTTTATCGAGGTCGACGAAACTTCCGAATCCGCCGGCCAGAATGACACGCTGTATGTCGTTGAGACTTAGCCCGACCTCCGTCAGCAACGTCATGCACCCGCTGTAAATGGCGCCCTTGGCACGGATGAGATTTTCGATGTCGATCTCCGATAGCGTGATGTCTCGGTCGATCTGGGTCTCGTCCTTCCAGGCCACGACATATTCACGGAAGCCTTCGCAGCGCCGGATCCGGGAGGTATTCAAACCGGGGTCGAACTTACCAAGATTGTCGATGACCCCCATTTCGAACATCACGGCCACCATGTTGATCAAGCCCGAGCCGCAGATACCCTTGGGCCGCACCCTTCCGATGGTCATGATCATGGGCTCAAGCGTGGCCGGATCAAGTAAAAAATCCTCGATGGCCCCCTTGGCGGCCCGCATGCCGAACTGCAAGCCGCCTCCCTCGAAAGCCGGTCCTGCCGAACAAGCCGCGCAGGCCAGCCAGTCTCGATTTCCGATAACGATTTCGGCATTGGTGCCGACATCGAGGAACAGGGTGAGTTCCTCGGCAAGATAGATGCCGGATCCCATGACCCCGGCCACGATGTCCCCGCCGACATAGCTCGACACGCAGGGATACACCAACGCCGTAACGTGGTCCTCCAGATCCATTCCCAATTCCCGGGCCTTGATCGGGGGGTAGATCGAGGATGCCGGAACATAGGGAGCCCGCCGGATGAAGCGCGGGTTGACCTTGAGAAGCAGCTGGGTCATGGTGGTGTTGCCGGCCAGGGTGATGGTGGCGATATCTTGCGGGTCCGCTCCCGATCGCTTGATGATCTTGCGCAGGATCTTGTTGATGGTCTCGATGACCACCTCCTGGATACGATCAAGCCCGCCCGGTTTTTCCGCATACACGATGCGGCTGATCACGTCCTCGCCGTAGCTGATCTGCGCGTTGAACTCCCCATGCTCGGCGAGAACCTCACCGCTGACAAGATCGATGAGCTGCCCGTAGATGGTGGTGGTTCCGATGTCCATGGCGATGGCCAGGCTGCGGCCGGAGGTGTCGCCGGCCTGCACGTTGATGATGCGAGTCTTGCCGTCCGCGCGCACGGGACGCACCAACGTGGCGGTCAAGCGGAAATCGTCCTGGCGGATCACCTGCGGGATCTTGCGGATGACGGATAGATCCGCCTCCAGCTTGTGTTCGTCGTGCTGCAGTTTGAGAAAGCCGATAAGCCGGGTGAGGTCCGGCAGGTTGTCGCTGGGCGACGGGGGCGGGATCTGCAGGTTTTTTTTCTCAACGGGCGCTAGAAAAAGCCCCCGCTCCTTCAGTTCCTCGAAGTTGAACTCCCGGATCCGGGCGGTACGACGCGGGGACGCCGGCCGGTTGAGAATCGCCGTGTCGATCATCGACTCCACCGGGATGCGCACGGTCAGATCACCGGTGACCTCTGACCGGCAGGCGAGTCGATACCCTTTCTGGATGTCCTCCTGGCTCAGTTTTTCGCTAAGTCCGTCCACCACGTCGCCATCCTCGACGCGAACCCTGCATTTTCCGCAAACGCCCTCTCCGCCGCAAGAGGCGTTAATATGCACCCCGGCATCCAGAGCCGCTTGAATGAGGAAGGTGCCATTCGGGACTTCAATCGAGATGTTGTGGGGCAGAAACGTTATTTTGCTAGTCGTCATTCTCTGTTTCCATTGCCCAAGCAGGACTGAGCTATGAGGACTGAGCAGGGCCGGGCAACGGTCTTTTTCTTGCTCAGGCCTCAGCTCCTTGTCCTCAGTCCTTTTGCCTCAGCGGTTCATTGAAGCTGCATCGCAGCGTCACCATGTCCCCGTCGAAAGCGGTGGTCACTTTATACGGCAGGCGCTTGAACAAGCGGACCATGCCCTGGTTTTGAGCCGAGGTGTAGGCAAAAAAGCCTGCGATCCCATGTTCGCGAGCGGCGGACGCCAGTTTGCGGAGCAAAATCTTGCCGAGTCCCATTTTTTGGTAAGGCCTGCTGACGGAAAAAGCGATCTCGGCGTAATTGGTAGCAGGGTCCAGCAGGTACTCGCCGATGCCCACCACCTGGCCAAACCCGAACTCCCCCACGATGGCTAGCAGGGTGAGATCCTTGATGTAATCGACCTGGGACACCCCCTCGGCTTCATCCTTATCGAAACTGCGCTTGTCGTGGAAAAAACGCGCGATCACATCGTCTTTGTCGAGACTGTAAAAATGCTCCTGGATGCGGCGTTCATCCACCGGTTTGGCCGGCCGCACGGTGACCTGTTGATCGGCGATTTCCAGCACCTCTTCCAGATGCACGGGATAGACGCCATGAATGGACTCATGCAGGGTCCGCTCGGCACTCAGCAATCCCATCTTTTTGGCCTGGAAGAACAGCTCGTCCCTGAAGTTAGGGTGCGCGATGCTGATGAGGGCCATGGCCCTTTCCTGAAGGCTCTTCCCGAAAAGATTGACCGCACCGAACTCGGTCACCACGTGCTGCACATCGCTGCGGGGCACCACGATGGCCGTATCTTTGAGGAGGGGAACGATGCGGCTCTCCTTGCCCTGACCTGCGGTGGAGGACAGCATCAGGATGGATTTTCCGCCCGGTGCGGCGGCGGAGCCACGCATGAAATCCAACAATCCCGTGACTCCCGAAAAATGCGTGTTGGGCATGGCGTCGACGGCGACCTGCCCGGTCAGGTCGATGCCCATCACCACACTCATAGCCACCATCCGTTTGTGCCGGGATATCACCGAGGGGTCGTTGGTGTAGTCGACCGGGTGGAACTCGATGGCAGGGTTGTCGTCTAGAAACTCGTAAAGGTCCTGCGAGCCGATGGCGCACGCAGCGACCATTTTACCGTCGTTGAATCCCTTGCGCCGGTTGTTGATGACTCCCTTCGAGAACAGGTGCATCATGTCGTTGGTAAAAAAAAGGCTGTGAATTCCAAGGTCGTTTTTATCCGAGAGGGCCAGCATAACGGCCTCAGTGGTGGTGCCGAGACCGATGGCCAGAGTGGAACCGTCCTCGACCAGCCGGACGATCAACCGGGCGATGTCGTTGGCGGCCTTGAATTCCGGGTTGGGGCCGATGGTGATGAGCGGCTCGTCATACTCAACGAAAACATCCACATCATTTACATGGATAAAGCTGCGGCCCAGGACTCGCGGCATGCGGGAGTTCACCTGGGCGATCACTACGTCCGCGGACTCGGCCGCCGCGAGGGTGATATCTACAGACACCCCCAAACTCATCCAGCCGAAATCATCCGGCGGCGAGACTTGGATGAGGGCCACGTGAATCGGCAGCAGGCGACTTTTGAAAAGACGCGGGATGGCCGAGAGGTGGATCGGGGTGATGAAACGCTGGTTGCGGGCCATGGCCTTCGACTTGGCCGACCCGGCGTAGAAAGAGCGTATGTTCAGCGCGCTATCTAGAGTCTTGTTGGCGATCAAGGACAGCGGCGTGGTCTCCAGGGTCATCAGCCTCACAATCTCGATGTCTTTCAAGGAATCAAACGCGTTGGCCAGCCCCCGCACGAGGTGCTGCGGCTCGCCGCAGGATGAGCCGATGAAGACGCGCCGGCCGGGCCGTATCCTGGAAATGGCATCCACACCGCTGCGTCGGTTGGCGATGTACTTGTCGGCCCAATAGGTTTTAACGGCCATGCGGCGCCTCCTCCCGGGGTTGAGGTTGGCCGTTCCGCGCGACGGCGGAAGGTCATGAGGATACCCATACCAGAAGGCCGTGATTCAGGCAACCGACGGATGAGCGTCCAAGGTCTGCCCGAGGTAGGTGCTGATGACGGCCGAATCGGACATCAGCTGCTGCGCCGATCCTTCCAGCACGATTTTCCCATTCTCCATGACGTAGGCGCAGGAAGAGACGAGGAGCGCTTGGCGGGCGTTCTGCTCGACGAGAAGGATGGTTTGGCCGCCGGTTCGAAGTTCGGCGACAATATCGAAAATCGCCTTGACCAGCAGCGGCGCAAGCCCCAGCGAAGGTTCATCCAGCAGCAACAGCTTGGGCTTGGCCATCAGCCCGCGGGCGATGGCAAGCATCTGCTGCTCCCCGCCGGACAGCGTGCCGGCCAGAGCATTCCGGCGTTCCGCCAGGATCGGGAATCGCTCCTCCACCGCAGCGATGCCCGCCTTGATTTCCGCGGCCGGCCGGCGGTAGGCCCCCATTTCAAGGTTTTCACGCACCGTCATGCCGCCCAAGACCAGACGCCCCTCGGGGATTTGGACGATGCCTTGAGACACGCGTTGGTGGGGACTCAACCGCGTGACGTCACCGCCCTGAAAAAGGACCCGCCCCCGGGCGACGGGCACCACGCCGCTGATCGCGTTCAGAGTCGTGCTTTTGCCGGCCCCGTTGGGCCCAACGAGGGACACGACCGTCCCCTCCTCCACGCGGAAGTTGATCTCCCGGACGGCCTCGATGGGCCCGTAGGACACTGTCAATCCCACCACTTCAAGCATCGTTGTCCCCCGATCCGAGATAGGCTTCGATCACGTCCCGGTGGCCGCGCACCTCCTCGGGACGGCCGGTGGTAATCACGCGGCCGAAATTCAGAACGGTTATCCGCGAACAAAGGCTCATGACAAATGCCATGTTGTGCTCGATCAGCAGAATCGTCATGCCTTCGCCTGCCAGCGAACGCACAAGGTCCGCCACTTCAGCCGCCTCCGCCCGGCGCATGCCGGCCACCGGTTCATCCAGTAGAAGCAGTCTGGGGCTGAAGGACAGGGCCCGGGCAATTTCCAAACGACGGCGCTCACCGTATGATAGATTTCTGGCCAGATGGGATGCTTTTGCATCGAGCCCGACCCGCGTCAGTATCTTTCGAGACTGCACCCCCAGTTCCCGGTCCTCGCGGTAGGCCGACGGCAGCTGCAGAAGCCTTGGCAGCAACGGCCGCGCAGCCGTAAGGTGCTGACCCGCTAAGACGTTTTCCAAGCAGGTCATGGCCGGAAACAGTCGAATGTTCTGAAACGTTCGGGCGACTCCCATGGCGGCCACCCGGTGGGCGGGAATCCGATGCAGTGCCTGGCCCCGGTAGAAAACCTCCCCGGATGTAGGCGAAATCACCCCGCTCAGGATGTTGATCAGGGTGGTCTTGCCGGCCCCATTGGGCCCGATCAGGCCGTGGATGGTGCCACGCGTCACCTCAAAGCTCACCTCCAGCAGGGCCTGCAGCCCGCCGAAGCTTCGCGATATGTTGTTCACACGCAGGTCGTTCATGCGGTCTCAACCTTGGCCGCTGCCGGGCGGAACCGGGTGAAGATGGATGCCAGCCCATTCGGAAGGAACAGAATGACCAGCAGCAGGATCAGGCCGTTGACGCCCATGCGGATGGGCCCGGCGGTCACACCGACGCCCCGCAGGATTTCCGGCAGCGCCGTGATCAGCGCCGCCCCCAGAATCGGGCCATACCAAACCCGCGTGCCGCCCACGATGTTGTAGATCAACAGGTCCACCGCAATGAAAAAGCCGAAATCGCGCGGTGTGATCAAGTAGTTCAAGTGGGCGTACATGCCTCCGGCCAGCCCGGCCATCATGGCGCCGATGGTGAAGGCCGCGACTTTGTAATAGGTAATATGGATGCCCAAGCAAGCGGCGGCGGTTTCGTCTTCGCGCATACTGACCAGGGCCCAGCCCGGTCGTGAGCGCCGAAGAACCGCCATGAAATAGGCCGCACCGCCCAGAGCCAGGTAGATCATCCAAGTCTTGGTGACATTGGGGATACCGGTGAGGCCTTCGGCGCCGCCGGTGACGTCGAGGTTGACCGCGGCGATGCGTACCACTTCGCCGAAGGCCAGAGTGGCCATGGCCAGGAACACCCCTCTCAGTCGCAGCACCGGCAGCCCCAATACCAACCCGACCAGACCCGCCATCAGAGCACCGCCGCAAAGCGAAACGACGTAAGGCAGCTTGAAGTGAAGGGTCAGGATGCCGGCCGCGTACCCGCCCACGCCGGCAAAAGCCGCGTTGCCCAATGACAGCATGCCGGCCGCCAGGGTCACGTTCAGGCTGAGGGCCAGCAGGGCATTGATGCCGATGAAGTTGATGACGCTGCCGTAAACGGCGTAGAACTGGGCCAGTTGCTCCAGCATGCCTCAGGCCTCCCGCGTCTTGCCGCGGCCCAGCAGTCCGGAGGGCCGAATCAGCAGAATGGCGAAGAGCACCGTGAAAGCCACGGCATCCCGCAGGTTGGAGGTCCCGCTGATGGCCACGGTCAAGACTTCGCTCAGGCCGAAGGCCAGCCCGCCCAAAATGGCGCCGGGAATGCTGCCCATGCCGCCCAGAATGATGACGGCCAGCCCCTTCAGCTCTATGGAGCGACCCATGTCCGGGGCCAGGGAGTCGAAGTAAAGCCCGTAGAGAATGCCGGCCGCCCCGCCCAGCGCGGAGGAGATGAAAAAAGTGAAAGCGATGATGCCGTTGACGTTAACGCCCAGCAGCATGGCGGCGCGCTCGTTTTCGGCCACGGTGCGAACGGCCTTGCCGGTCCGGGTGCGTTGGATGAAAAAGGTCAGGACCAGCATGAGCAGCGTGGCGACAAGCACGATCCCGACCTGAAGCGAGGTGATGGTCACCCCCCCGACGTGCCAGATGTGGACCGAGACCGTTCCCTGCGGGAAGCGCACCGATCGCGCTCCGAACAACCCCAGGGCCACGGCCTCAAAGATGATGGCCATGGCGATGCTCGATATCAGGCCTGAGAACTGGCTGTCGGCACGCTTGCGCAACGGTACGAACGCCACCTGGTTGAGCAGCAGCCCGAGCAGCCCGGCGAACAGCGTGGCCAGTGGAAACGCCAGCCAGATGGACAACCCGGCGGCCTGGACCAGCCACAAGGCGATCAGGCCGCTGAGGGTGAACACTGCGGCATGAGCCAAATTCAGGATGTCCAGCACCCCGAACACCAGGGTATAGCCCACCGCGAAAAGCCCGTAGACGCTGCCGATGAACAATCCGTTGACCAACTGCTGGGCGAGCAGATTCACCCGGTTCTCCTGTGCCACGTTTGAAATTAGAAACAGGTATGGCGCTTTCGCCATCCTAAATTATATGAATCGAAATCCCCCCTCGCCCCCTTAGCAGAGGGGGTTGGGGGGATTTTGAAATCGACATTCCCGCCAGCTGAGAAAATGAAGTCTCTGATTGCCTTCGGGGTTCAAACGTCGAGCGTTGTGCCTGTTCCGTTCAGTTGCCGAACACCACGAACTTGCCGCTCTTGACTTCCTGGACCACCGGGCTGTGGTCTGCGTCCCGTCCCTCGGTGAAAGAAAACTTGCCGAGAAGGGTGTCCAACCCCTTTATCTTAAGCATGGCATCGCGGATGCCCTTACGGTTGTCGGCAGTGCCGGCGGCCTTGGCCGCCTGGTAGACAATATGCACGCCGGCGAAGGCCTGAGCGGCGAACTGGTCGGGCGGCCGGTTGAATTTCTGGGTGTAAGCGTCGACGAATTTCACGTTCAGTGGGTTGGTCGATGAGATGTTCCAGGCCGCGCCAACAATGACTCCCTCGGAGGCCTCGCCGGCATTTTTGATTAAAGCCGGAGAGTTGAAGCCGTTGCCTCCGATGATGCGCACAGTCTTGGGTATGCCCAGCTGGCGGGCCTGGTTGACGATGCCGGAGGCCTCTTCCACCAAGGCCGAGCAGACGACCGCATCTGGGTTCTGGGACTTAATCTGGGTCAGCTGCGGCGAGAAGTCCCGATCACCTTTGGCAAAGGTCTGCTCGCCCAAAATTTGAATTCCCTCGGCCTGCAGCACCTTGCGGAACACGTCGGCGCCGCTCTTGGTGAAGGCATCGTCGTTACCGTAAAAAAGCACCACTTTTTTGAGCCCCAGTTTTTCCTTAGCGACCTTGATGGTGTTGGGTATGACGACAGCCTCGGTCAGGGAGTTACGAAATATGTAGTCGCCAATCTCGGTAATCCCGCCGGCCGTGTTGCTAACGCCCAGCACGGGAACGCCGATCTGCTGCGCAATGGGGTTCGTGATCTTGGCGGTGTTGCTCAGGGTGGGGCCGATGATGACGGTGACTTTGTCCCCGTTGATGAGTTTATTATAGACGTTCGTACCCTGCTGAGGCACGCTGGCATCGTCCTCGAAAATGGGGGCGATTTTCATCCCGCCGCCTGCGGCGGCATTGATCTGCTCAACAGCCAGTTCGGCGCCCTCTTTCTGGGTGGCACCGTAGGCGGCCGCACCGCCCGTCATGCTGAAAACAAAACCAGTTTTGATAGCCTCGGCAGAAAAAACTGGGGGGACGGCCGTTGCGACAAATCCCAACACTACCAGTGCTGCAATAAGCAAGCGATTAAATCGTTTCATAACAGCCTCCTCTGATTGAAATTTGGAATTAGGATAGTAAACCCGCTGTTGTCCTAAATACCGCAATACCACTGGATTAGCGCGAATCGGGCGGCATAGGATTAAGAATTTATTGCACAATACTCAGCCACTAACGGATGTCAAGAAAAAACCTGAAAATCGGCAGAGATCAGCCACCCGGGGGGGCATCCAGTTCCAAAGAAATCTGCGTGTCGGGTGGCCCTTCCTCTGCCCGTCGCAGGGTGCGTTCGATGGCACGCGTGCGCACTTCCGCCTGGTCAATCGTGTTGGCGGCCTCCTGCAGCTTCTTCTTGGTCTTGGAAAGGGCGTCACCGAACTTCCCGAATTCGGTCTTGACCACTCCCAGGAGTTCCCACACCTGACTCGAGCGCCGCTCGATCGATAGCGTCCGGAAGCCCATCTGCAGGCTGTTCAAGAGCGCCGCCAGCGTGGTAGGGCCGGCGATCACCACGCGCTGCTCGCGCTGCAGGTAGTCGCACAGGCCCGGGATGCGCAGCACCTCGGCGTAAAGCCCTTCCACCGGCAAAAACAGGATGGCGAAGTCTGTGGTGTACGGCGGATCGATGTATTTTTCGCGGATGGCCTTCGCCTCAGCCTTGACGCGGCCCTCAAGACTGCGCAGCGAGCGGGCGGCCTGTTCTCTGTCGGCCGCCTCCTGGGCGTCGAGCAAGCGCTGGTAATCCTCCTGCGGAAATTTAGCGTCGATCGGAAGCCATACGACCTCCTCCCGATCCACGTCCGGCCCCGGCAGCCGGATGGCGAACTCCACCCGCTCGCTGCCGCCCGGCTTGGTGACGACGTTGGCGGCGTATTGTTCCGGCGTCAGGATTTGATCCAGGATCTGGCTCAGCCGAATCTCTCCCCAGGTGCCGCGGGTCTTGACGTTGGTCAGCACTTTCTTGAGGTCCCCGACGCCGGCCGCCAGTGTGCGCATCTCGCCCAGGCCGGTATACACCAACTCCAGGCGCTCGCTGACCTGCTTGAAGGAATCGCCCAGTCGCTTTTCAAGGGTGGACTGGAGCTTTTCATCGACTACGACCCGCATCTGCTCAAGCTTTGCGGTGTTGTCGGCCTGCATGGACTGTAGGCGCTCCTCCATCGTCCGCCGAAGGCCTTCGAGCTTGGCTTCGTTGAGCGCGGTGAGATCGGAAAGCTGCCGGGAGAAGCTATCGAGCTGATCCTTCTGCAACCGGGCAATCCCGGTCATTCGTTGGAGAAGCGATTCGGTCGACTGCGCGAGCCCGGACCGGAGCTCGTCCCGGGCCTGGCGGTCGCCGCGGGCCGCCTCCTGCCGGCTCAGGGACAGCTCCTCACGCCAAGTCCGTTCGACGCGGTCCAGGCGCTCGTTGAGGTCGCTCATCATCTCGCGGATGCCGGCCAGCAACTGGGCCGGTTTGCGCCGCACCAGAACGATCAAGAGCGCAAGGCCGATAAGGCCTAACGCCAATATTGCCATCGGCAACAGCTCGGGCGGCCATCCGGAAAGAACCGCAATCATTTGCTTTCCCCCTGCAGATTATAGCGACGATAGAGACCTCGGAACTGATCATAACTAAGACCCAGGAGGGCCGCCGCTTTGCGCTGGTTGTAGCGGGAGCGTTCCAGGGCGGACTGCAACATTCGCATTTTCAAGTCTAAAACGGCTTTCTTCATGGGTACGGTCAGCGGATCCGGGCCTCTCTCCGGGACCGGCGCCAAAATGCGGCCCCGGCTTGACCAGCCCATCGGTTCAGGACCTTTGCATAGGGCACCAAAAGGATCAAAGATGATCTCGGTGATTAGCGGGGAATCCGATCGATAGACTGCCCGCTCGACGACGTTTTTCAACTCGCGAACATTCCCCGGCCACCCATAGCCTTCAAGGACGGCCGATGCCTCTGCGCTGAAGTCAGGCATCCTCTCACGATCCAGCTCGCGCGCCATGCGGACGGCGAAATGCCGGGCCAAAAGCATGATATCGCCGCTGCGCTCACGCAACGGCGGCACGCTCAATACCTCGAAAGACAAGCGATCGAGAAGATCCGGTCGAAACCGTCCGGCGGCCGCCATTTCCGGGAGGTTCGCATTGGTTGCGGCCAAAATGCGAACATCCACCGCCACGTTTTCAGTGCTGCCCACGCGTTCGAATATCTGGTACTCTACCGTTCTGAGAATTTTCTCCTGCGCTTCCAGCGGCACGTTACCGACCTCGTCCAGAAAAAGCGTCCCCCCGTCCGCCACCTCGAATCTTCCAACCCTCCGCTGCAAAGCGCCGGTGAAGGCCCCGCGTTCATAGCCGAAAAGCTCGGATTCGATCAGCGACGGGGATAGGGACGCGCAGTTCAAGGTGACGAAAGGCTTTTGCCAGCGCCCGGAGAGATAATGCAGTCGCGACGCGGCCAGTTCCTTTCCGGTCCCGCGTTCACCCACCAGAAGCACAGGCCTCTGGATGGGTGCAACTCGCGATAGGCGCTCCTGAAACGCAAGAAAGGCATCCGACTGGCCGAGCGCTTCTGAGGAAGCGTTTATAAATGGTTGGTTTGACCGTGGCATTAAATGGTTTATTTAACTATTAATTAGTTTTTTTTACCATTTATTGGTATATAGTAAACATGAAGCAAACCGAATGTCAATAATTATTTCCATTTATTTCAATCAGATAATAGAATTCATGACTTGGCACCAGCTATGCATTTTCAGTTTTATCATATTTATCTAAATCTAACCGTAGGGCATCTGACTTTAAACTCGCCGACCGATTAGGGAGGCAAATTGGAGGATCGAATGGGCATTTTCACGCGCTTTCGCGACATTATCAGCTCCAACATCAATGCCATGCTTGACCGGGCGGAGGACCCCGAGAAGCTAATCCGGCTGATGATCCGGGAAATGGAGGATACCCTGGTAGAATTGAAGTCAGCCTGCGCCGGAGTCATGGCCGAGGCCAAGAAGGCGCAGCGCCAGCGCGATGAAGCAGCCGCCCGTCGCCGGTTCTGGTCCGACAAAGCGGACCTCGCCGTCAGCAAGGGCCGCGATGACCTCGCCCGCGAGGCATTGGCCGAGAAACGCCGCTACCACCAGCGCGAGGAAACCCTCGATCACGAACTCAGGGATCACCAGTCCCTGTCCGATCAATATCAGGAAGACATCCGGCAGCTCGAAGAAAAACTGAAATCCGCGCGGGACAAACAACGCCTGCTCGTGCAGCGACACATTCATGCCGAACGCAAACGCCGCGCGCAGGGGGACATGCGCCGGGTGGACAGCGCCGAGGCCATCTTCAAGTTCGACGAGCTTGAAAGCCGGATCGAACGGATGGAGGCCGAAGCCGATCTGGTGAACTACGGGCGCACGCACGACCTGGAAGATCAGCTCAGCCGGCTTTCGGTCGACGAGGACATCGAGCGCGAACTCGAGGCGCTGAAAGCCTTGCGCTCCGACGCCGGCAAGACCGCATAAATCAGGTTGATGGTCGCGACCGGATATCGTAAGATAGTTGCCGGATGGGACGACCAATCCCGTTCACGGTCGGGCGGAGAGGGGTGAGCGCACGTGAGCATCTTTGTCGAGGGGGCCCTGGTTTTAATTTTGGCAGGCGTTGCGGCGGTCGTCATCGCACTGGGCGTCAAGCTGTTTAAGGGAACGGGCGATCGTGACACAAAAGCTGAAGATGCCAGGGTCATACAGGAAATTTACCAAGGCTTAACCCGGTTAGAAAAGCGAATTGAAACGCTTGAAACGATTCTGTTTGATCGCAAGCGGGAGGATCGACGAGAATGAAGGCTGATCGCAGGGGAATTTATCGATCTCGTCAGGGTGCCATTTTCGGCGTCTGCCGAGGGCTGGCGGAGCACTTCGATTTTTCCGTGTTCTGGGTGAGGTTCTTAGCGGTAGCCCTGCTCGTCATCTCCGGTCTGTGGCCGGCCATGATTCTTTACATTCTGGCGGCACTGGTAATGAAGCCGGAGCCGGCGATGCCGATCTCTTCACCGGATGAACGGCAGTTCTATGATGACTACACATCCTCCCGCCATGAGGCCGCTCAGCGCTTAAAGCGCCGCTACGACGGCCTGGAGAAGCGCATCCGCCGGATGGAGGATGTCGTCACTTCGCGGGAATACAATTGGGAGCGCCGCTTCCGCACGTGACCGCCGAACAAAGGCCGCAGCTCCCAATCAAGCGAAGCAAGGCTTTTCTGCGTTCGTCAAATCCGGTCCAACACTTCCAGCGGAAGACAGTAGGATTCTGCCGCCGAATAGTTGTGCACGCTGGAAAGACTGTCGCAAAGCGCATTCTGTACCCGGTCCAGCAGCGCACAGCGATCCATGCAATCCGGGAACGCCGCGTAGGTACCGCAGTCTCGACAAGGGCTTTTTACCAGATAACCACTATCATAGTCGAATTTTTGGGATAGTGCCTTGCTGTGTCTCATGCTCTCACCTTCTTATCTCCATGAGCGGTGCTAATCTGGTCGGTTTATCGTCTTTTTGAATGGCAGACTTTAATTCCTGATTTTCTACAAATCTATACAACTATCATGCCAAGAAAATCTAAAATCATTTTTTAATATAATTTTCGAATAGTTATTATAAATTTCGCTCAGTTAAGATTCCATTTTTAGACTCGTTTTATCTGCTGCTGCTGTCAAAAAATTGTCATAAATCGGTACTAAGCTAAAGAAAAGACCAGGTTTTATTAGTTTGACAATCGATCGGACAGGTCGTCGCAGCCGGCAGATGCTTCCGAATGGCTACCTGGCTTTGGCCTTGGCGGCGGCCGTGGGCTGGGGAGATGAAGCTCCCACTGATGCAGGTCTACGTCCCCTTTTTTCACGCCGCTGGAGCAAGGTTGCAATCAAAAGCATCGAGGAATGCACGGCTAAAAAATAAAATAGATTCCCTTCAGGAGAATGCACCCCTATCACCGCCATTGCCACCGCAAGCCAGAATAAAATTTTAGGCCGCATCGCGTCGCCTCCGATCGAAACGTGTCTTAAAAGATATCGCCACCGACGACTAAAACATGAGCCGGAGCATGCGCCGTCACTCAAGTCTTGAAAAGAGGTGACCGATATAGGCAACAGGCGGCATTGCAGGCGCTTTCTGCCGCGTCGACAAGTTCTGTACTTGTGTCTGGAGGATGTCATGAAAAAGCCGGTCATGGCCTTTGTCAAAGACCTCAAATCGAATAAGAAAATGCATTCCCTCGATGAGGCCTCGATCAAGCAGGCCGTCGCTTTAAGATTGCTGTCACTGCTGGGCTGGGATATTTTCAACGTGGAGGAGGTCTACCCGGATTTTTCCTCGGAGTCTGTTACGGTGTCCTATGCGTTGCGCATCGACGGCATCGGCAAAATGATTCTGGACGTAAAGCGCACTGGGGAAAACCCGGATGAGCTTCATAAGCAGCTCGTCGCATTTGCCGCCCGCGAAGCAGTTGACCTTGCCGCGCACACCGATGGGGCCCGCTGGTGGTTCTACCTGCCGACAGCCAAGGGCTCCTTGGCACAGAAACGTTGCCATGTCTGCGACTTGTTCGAACAAAAACCGGAGGACATGGCTTTAGATCTAATGGCCTTTTTGAGCCGGGAGAAGATCGTCAGCGGTGAATACCTTGAATCGGCCAAAGCGGCCTATCAGAAACATAAGCGAAAAATGGCGGCCGATGTCCTGCCGGATGCCTGGAACCGGGTACTGACAGGGCCGAATAAAATTCTGGTGGAAATTTTAAGCGACGCGACCGAGAAGATCTGCGGTTATAAGGCCGATCCGGGTATGGTCGAAGCGTTCATCCGTGCCCATTTCGAACACTGGACGCTTGCACGTGAGCACGCCCCCGCTCCACCGCCCTCTTCCCCGTCCGGCGCGCGGGTCGCACCATCCTTCCCCGTGCTCTCCGACAACAGCTCCGATATTAAAACCAAGAAACCCGAGTTTTTTGCGGACAAAACGATTTCTTCCTTCAGCTTTCAAGGCAACACGTATCCGGCAAAAACCTGGGAGGACATGTTGACCACGCTATGCAACTGCTTCGCCTCCGCTCACCCCCAGGATTTCGAAAAAGTGCTCTGGCTCTATGACGACCTGAAGCCTTGTTTCTCGCGCTATTCGGACCAGCTGAGAATTCCGGAAAAAATCCGCAAGACGAACATCTACGTAGAAACCAAGCTTCCCCCCGACGAAATCGTCAAGACCGTTGGCGATCTCCTGACCGAGTTCGGCTACGGCCACGACGATCTGGTCATCACGACGCAATAAACGGCCCGGGGACCGAGGCCCAGGGCGCAGGGCCGAAGAAAACGCCCCCGAAAACCGGCTGATCCTGCGGCATGCACCCTTGCACCGTGATCCGGGCGCCGATTTTTCTTGACAAAGGCCATGCGGGAGCCGCAAACAACTGCTTATGGCCGGCTCTTTTCTCTTCTACGACACCGAAACTTCGGGACTGAATCGGGCGTTTGACCAGGTCCTCGAATTTGCGGCCATCCGCACCGACCTCCAACTGAATGAGAGCGAGCGCTTCAGTGTGCGGATTCGGCTGCGGCCGGATGTGATTCCCTCCCCCCAGGCCATTCTGGTCAACCGCATCCGCGCCGAGCGCTTCTTGTCGGGGCGCAACGAATACGCGGCGATGAGAGAAATCCATGCGCAGGTGAACCGGCCGGGAACCACGAGTATCGGCTACAACTCGATCGGATTCGATGACGAGTTTTTACGGTTCTCCTTTTACCGGAACCTGCTGCCACCTTACACCCATCAATATGCCAACCACTGCCGGCGGATGGACCTCCTGCCCATCACCATCATTTACTGGCTCTACCGCAGCCACGCCTTGCAATGGCCAGTGCCCAGCGGCAAAGCCTCTTTGAAACTGGAGGACATCGGAATGCTCAACGGGTTGTTCACCGGCCCGTCCCACGATGCCATGTCCGACGCGGAGGCATCTTTAAGGCTCGCTCGGATTCTCTTCAGCGATCAAAAGATGTGGCAATACCTGGAGGGTTGTTTCAGCAAGGATGTGGATGCTCAGCGTGCCGAAGAGCTTCCCGCTGTGATCCAGAGCAGCATGGGGCCTCATCGATTGGGGCTGATGACGGCCAGCGAATTCGGCACCCGCCTGGCGTTTCAGGTGCCGGTGCTGTCGATCGGCAATTCAATTCCCTATCCCAAGCAGACCCTCTGGCTGCGCCTGGACCTACCCAGCCTGCGGGAGACCCGACTCGAAACCGTGGCCGATACCACCTGGGTGACCCGCAAGCGTTTCGGAGAGCCGGCCGTCCTGCTTCCGCCCCATGCACGCTATATCCAGCGGATCGACCCCGATCGCCGGCAATGCATGCAAGAAAACCTTGCATGGCTCGAGTCCCATCCGCATCTTTTGGAGAGCATCATCCGTCATCATCGCCGCTACCGTTACCCGTTCATACCGGACCTGGACGCCGACGCCGGCCTCTACCAAAACGGCTTCTTCGCGAAGCCGGACGAGGCCTTGTGCCGGGAGTTCCACGCCGCCGATCTGCCCGCGAAGGCCGATATCCTCGATTGTTTCGCCGGACGCGAGGTTCGCTGCCTGGCCGCTCGGGTGCTGTTCCGAAACTTTTCAGCCGAACTGCCCGACCGGCTTCGCACCGAGTCCGCCGCTTTTCTGGAGCGCATACACGCCGGAGAACCGGCGCTGGATTTCACCGGCATCCCGCGCCGGTGCCCCCAATCCGCGTTGTCTGAAATCAGGCAGTTGCAGCAGTCCACCGATCCCCACACCGAACCAGCGGATATCTTGACGGACTTGGAACATTACATCAAAGACCGTTTCAATACAGTCCTCGACCAAGGTTCAACGTGAGTTCACCCCGGCCTGCCATGGAACGCCTTAGGCGTCAGTGGGCAGTCCTTGCGGCGATCTGCGGCACCTATGCCCTCGGCGTCGCCGGCGTCCTGACGGCAGGGATCAGTCTCCATGCGGCCATGCGGTGGAGCCTTCCCGCTGCCTTGGTTTTAGCCGGGTTTCTTTGGCAGCTGCGAAAGCATCTGCATCGCAATCATCCCCCCGGCGACCCTCGACTGCGTCCAACTCTCGGCGCCGCCAACCTTGTCACCATCGCCCGCGCGGTACTGACAGCGACCCTGGCCGGATTTCTTTTCCAGGCACCGATCGTTGGGGCGGGAACCTTCTGGGAATGGCTACCGGGAATTGTCTACCTTTCCGTGGCAGCTCTGGATTTCCTCGACGGCCAAGTCGCCCGCATCACCCACAACATCACACGCCTGGGAGTCTATCTCGACACCCAGATCGATGCCCTCGGGTTGCTCCTGGCCGCTTTGCTGCTGGTGTTGAGCGCTAAAGCTCCGCTGCCCTATCTCTGGGTCGGGATCGGCTACTACGTGCTCCGGGTTGCGATCCATCTGCGTCGCGGCGCCGGCTGTTCGGTCCACCCCGTGCCCCCGCGGCCGGATGCCCGGTGGATCGCCGGATGCGTAATGGCCACGGCCGGATTGGCGCTGTTGCCGGTTTTCAAGCCGGAGGCCACGCGGCCAGCGGCATGGGTCATGACCCTTGCGATGGGGCTCAGTCTGGGTCGAGACTGGCATATCGTCTGCGGCCCCGCCGCAGGAGTCGGTAGCGCCCTGTCACGCGCACTGAATTTCTTTGGAAAGCGACTGGCCTGCAGCCTGCCGCTGATCTTGCGACTCACTCTTGCAGCCAGTCTGTGCCTGACTTTTTACGCATCGCCGGATGACCGCTGGGGAAATGTGCCCCTGCTCGTACGGGTGGGGGTGCTGGCATGCACGGCCTTGTGCGTATTGGGGGTTGTCGCGCGTGCGGCTGCAATGCTATTAAGCGTGTCATACGCGCTTTGGCTGGTCCCAAACCTGCCGGCCTGCGCGGCCACCGTCGGCTTGATGGCCGCGCAGGCCCTGATGTTCACGGGAGCCGGCCGCCCGCGCATATGACAACCGGAAGGCAGCGTGTTAGCGGGCAAAAGGGATGCGGACGCCAATGGTTCGCATCCGGTTTAGGGCAGCCTTGCCGATGATGCACCTGGCTCAATCAGCCCACTGAGTCAATCCATGCCTCATCCCCGAACGTTCAAACGTTGCGTATCGAAGCGATGGAAAAAGAACACCCGGATTCAACCATTCATCACCGGCTCATTCGAGGGCTGCCGGATTTGAGCGCGATCCTGTCGCTGGCGGCCGAATTCCGCGCCGACCGAGGCCGTCCATTCGTGGTGCTGAGCTACGCCCAAAGCGTCGACGGCAGCATTGCCGGTCGGAACCGCGAACGCATCCGCCTGAGCGGACCCGAATCCATGCAGCTCACTTACTCCATCCGGACCCTATGCGAGGTGATCCTGGTGGGGATCGGTACCATCCTAGCGGACGATCCCCGTCTGACGGCCCAATCGGTGAGCGGTCCGAACCCGCACCCCATCGTTCTCGACACCCAATTGCGAACCCCGCCTGCGGCCCGATTGCTCCGACGCCCGGACGTGCGGCCCTGGCTGATCCATGATCCGAAAGCCCCGCCGGAACGAGTGCGTGAACTGGTGCGATCCGGTGCGGACCCGGTGGCCTGCCCGACGACGGCGGAGGGCCGCATTGACCTGACCGCCTTGATGCGCTGGTTGGCAGACCGGGAGGTCAACACCATCATGGTGGAAGGCGGCGCCCGGGTGATCACCAGCTTCCTCCGGTCGCAGCTTGCCGATGTGATCATCGTCACCATCAGTCCGCGATTTTTGGGAGGCCTGCCTGTGATCGATGCCACAGCGTCCGAGCCGGCGCTCGACATGCATCTCCATCAGCCTTTCTACCAAGTACTCGGGCGCGATCTTGTCATATGGGACTGTCCGCGGTGGACGGCCGCATGAAGCGCACCGTCGTCATCATGCACGGACCCTTCCAGATCGGTGCTGGCCGTGAAGCGCTCCGGCCGCCGGAATCGGGCGAAGTCGCTGTCCGAACTCATCTCTCGGCCATCAGCGCCGGCACCGAGCTCTTGTTCTACCGCGGCCGGGTGCCCCGGGACCTGCCCATGGACGCAGACTTGTCATCGCTGGCCGGACGGGCGGACTATCCGCTGCGGTACGGATATGCCGCCGTCGGCCAAGTGACCGGAACCGGGCCGGATGTCTCCGACCACTGGATGGGGCGCCGCGTGTTCTGCTTTCACCCCCATGCCAGCCACTTTTCCATCAAGTCGGAGGAAACGGTGCCCATTCCGGACGGCATTGACGACCGCGACGCCCTGTTTTTCGCCAATATGGAGACGGCCGTCACCCTGATGCTGGACGGACAGCCGACGATCGGCGAAACGGTGGCCGTCCTCGGCCAGGGAGTGGTGGGGCTGCTCGCCGCTGCCCTGCTCGCCCGGTATCCGTTGCGCGGCCTGCTTACCGTCGACCCGCTCCCGCGCCGGCGCAAGGCCTCGCTGGACATGGGAGCTCAGGCCGCCTTTGACCTTCCGGAGATGGAGATTCTGAAGTCGCACCTCGCATCCAGCACCGGCGGAGCCATGTCCGATCTGGTGTTCGAGCTCTCGAGCGATTCATCTGCTCTGAACGCCGCCGTCGATCTGATCGGGTTCGGAGGCCGCATCGTCATCGGCTCCTGGTATGGAGCGTCGCCAAGCGTGGTCCATCTCGGCGGCCGTTTTCACCGCAGCCGCATCCGTATGATCGCCAGCCAGGTGAGCACCCTGCCGGCGGATTTCGCGCTGCGCTGGGATCGGAGGCGGCGCGGCGAGACGGTTTGGGACATGCTTCGGGTGGTTCGGCCGTCCCGGCTCATCACCCATGAAATACCGGTCGAACGTGCGGCGGAAGCCTACGATATTCTGGATCGCAGGCCGGAAGAGGCCCTTCAGGTCGTTTTCACCTATAGCGGATGATAGGCAGGTATCGCCGATGTACCGCGTTGCCGTACAGCGTGAGCTTATCTTGCAGCACTATTTGATCGGAGCCGATTTCGGCCCGGAGAACCGCCTTCATTCGCACGCCTATCGCGTCGAATTTCGCCTGGCCGGCGAGGAACTTGACCCCCACGGGTTTCTGGCGGACATCGACGCGATGTCGGCGGCACTCGATGGGGTGCTGGCCGACGTCCGCGGCAAGCCATTGAACGATCTGCCGGCGTTTCAGGGGCTCAACCCGAGCATCGAGCATCTGGCGCGAATCCTGTGCCGCGCATTGCGGTTGCGGTTTCCGACCGCCCGCCTGCGCGAAGTTGCCGTGACGATCTGGGAAAATCCCTATGCGTGGGCGGCCTACACGGAAACGATCTGATGCGCATCGGCCTGGTCATCTACGGCCGGATCGACACGCTGACGGGCGGTTATCTTTACGACCGCTACCTGAAGGAAGCGCTGCAGGCGCGCGGCCATCGGGTGGATGTGATCCCGCTGCTCTTAAAGCCCTATGCCTTGTGTCTTCTCGACAACCTTTCATACGCAACTACCGCCCGGCTGACCGAACGCAGCTGGGACCTGCTGCTGCAGGACGGGCTCTGCCACCCGTCCCTGATATTCGCCAACCGCCGCCTGCGCGCCCGACGGCGAGCGACGATCATCGCCGTCGTGCACCAGGTGCTCTGCCGGCAGCCCCGCCGCCGGCTTTTCAATTGGGTCTACAGCCTGTTCGAACGGCATTTTTTTCGAACGGTAGACGGATGCCTGTTCACCAGCCATTTCAGCAGGGAAGCAGCCCGGAACCTGTTGGGCCGGAACGCTGCGATGCAGGTCGTCCCTCCGGCCGGAAACCGACTGGGCCGGATCTCATCCGAGCGAACCATCCTTGAACGCAGCCGGAGGCCCGGCCCGCTGGAGCTGCTGTTTGTCGGCAATCTTTCTCCGGTCAAGGGCTTGGGGCCCCTGCTGGAAAGCCTCTCGCATTTGCCGCCCGCCATATGGCGGCTCACCGCCGCGGGCAGCCAGACAGCCGATCGCAAGTGCGCGCGTGCCATTCGAGATCTGATTTCCGGACGGGGGCTGCAGGCGCAGGTGCGATTGCTCGATACGGTGGACGGTGAGCACCTGCGTCTCGTGTTTACAGCCGCCCAGGTCTTCGTCATGCCCTTCGCGCACGAGAGCTTCGGCATCGCCGCCCTCGAGGCCATGGCCTTCGGCCTGCCGGTCATCGGTTCTGAAGAGGGTGGAGTGAGGGAATTCGTGCGCCACGCCGTAAACGGATTTCTGGTGGCGGCGGGAGACCGGGAGGCCGTGTGCCGCCACCTCCAAGTTCTCCATGGCAACCGCGCAAAACTGGCGGAAATGGGTCTGGCCGCGTTGAAGACGTTTTC
The DNA here is from genome assembly GCA_964570965.1 of uncultured Desulfatibacillum sp. Classification (GTDB taxonomy): domain Bacteria; phylum Desulfobacterota; class Desulfobacteria; order Desulfobacterales; family SpSt-501; genus SpSt-501. Next base: position 58,310 of record CAZNAX010000002.1, on the reverse strand, counting down.
GGCGAGCCCCTCCTGGCAGGAATCGATGCGGCGCGGGTGCGAGTTTCTGGAGGGAGTGGCCAAGGCCCCGCCCGATTTTGCTTAACCCGAAGGTTTGCCAACCGTCATGGACTCCATCCGCTTCCTTGCTTCCCGCGCCCCACATGAGAGGCCGCCGAGCGCCTGGTTTCCGGTCTTCAAGCTCACCGCGGGGTTTTTTTTCCTCAACGCGCTTCTGTGCCTGGAGATTCCCTATGGCAAGATGGAATGGTCCGCGCTGCTCCGGGTGTCATCGGATGGGCTCTGCCTTCTGGCCGGCATGTGCCTGCTGGTCCGCTCGGGCCGGAGCTTTCAACCGCTCGCTTACGCCGCCGTCATGGTGTCCGTGATCCTGCTCAATTTGTTTCAATGGGCCGACCGCCTGGTCCCGATGGTCTTCAACCGGGCCTTCAACCTATTTATGGATTCGCAGCGCCTGCCCGACCTGGTTATTTTGCTCTGGCGGACCCGACCACCGGAGGCGGTGCTGTTGGGAATCCTCGGAGCCGGTGCAGGAATCGCCGCGATGGGCTGGAGCGTTTGGCGGGCGCTCAAGGGTCTGCATGACGGGCTGACCAGCCGGTCACCGGCCCACCGGCACCTCCGCTTGGCGGTAGCAGTTCTATCGGGCATGATTTGGATGGTCGCCGCCGGAGCGCCGACCGGATTCATAAAAGCGTCCATTTTCCCGCGGTTGACCGAAGAATTGCAGTTCATCCTGAATCTGGGTGAAATCCGGAACCACCACCAGGCCCTCTTTGGCGAAGCCATGGAGCGCGCCCATCGAGCCCGCGGCGATTTGCTGGATCTGAATCGGGCGTCGGTGTTCCTGATCGTGGTCGAATCTTACGGAATGAGTGCCTTCAACGACCCCCGCCATGCCGCCAAGGTCCTTCCGGCCGCACGGAAGACAGAGGCCGAGCTGCGCTCCATAGGCTTCGACATGTGCTCCGCCTATTTAACCGCGCCGACTTTCGGCGGAGGATCCTGGCTCTCCCACGCCACGCTTGCCAGCGGCGTTCACATCGACAGCCAAATCGCGCACGACCTGTTGCTGGTGTCGGCCCTCGCCCCCATGTCCGATTATTTCAACCGAGCCGGCTACCGCACGGTCCGCGCCATGCCCGGGACCCAATGGCCCTGGCCGGAAGGCGCATTTTATCGCTACGAACAGACGTTGATCGCATCGGATTTTGACTACCGCGGCCCGACATTCGGCTTCGCGCTCATGCCGGATCAGTTCGTGCTCGACTGGGTGGCCCGCCGGATCATCCAGGACACCGCCCGCCCGCTGTTCGTCGAGGTCATTTTGACCGGCAGCCACGCGGCCTTCGACATCCAAGCCCCTTATCTTGACGATTGGGATCTGATCGGCGACGGGTCGGTTTTTCACACGATCCCGCCGTTGCGCTTTCCCTTCGGATGGATCCGGCTGCCGGAAGCATCGCCCGCCTACAGCGCGGCCATTGCCCATGTGATCACCCTGCTGAAGGATTTCATTCGCCGCCATATCGACCCAAACGGACTGATCATCATCGTCGGCGATCACCAGCCGTGCGTCGAACTCATGGATTCGGAGCAGCCCTGGTCCGTGCCGGTCCACGTCATCAGCGGCAACCCGGACTTCATCCGCAACTTCACGCGCCGCGGGTACAAGCCCGGTCTAGTGCCGATGCGGCCGCTGCCGCATCCCGGCATGGAGACTCTGTTCTGGGATCTGATCGAGGGGTTCAGCCGCGGGCATCCCGACGGCCGCCACGGCAACTAGGAGGGAAGAGGCCTGCTCCGGCCTCAATTCCGGATGCAGGACACCATCGGCGCCGGCTTACGTCGAAGCATGGGCATTATGGCCGGCGTGAGCGTTCGGCAAACACACCCTGAACGTGGTGCCTTTCCCGATCTCGCTCTCAACGTCAATGGCCCCCTGGTGGCTCTTGACGATCCCGGATACCACCGCCAATCCCATTCCGGTCCCCTCCCCACCTGGCTTGGTGGTAAAAAACGGCTCGAAAATGCGCGTCAGCGTGCGGGGAGGAATGCCGTGCCCCGTGTCTCGAACAATGAGCTTCTGGCAGGCGCCGGGACGCAGTCCAGGATGTTCGCATAAAAATGCCGGATCGGGGTGAAAGTCTTCAAGACCGATGAAAAGCTCGCCGCCTTTTTCCTGCATGGCGTGGGCCGCATTCGTGCACAGGTTGATGATCACTTGGTGGATCTGGGTCGGGTCCGCCATGACGACCGTATGGCTGAGCAGCTGCGTGCGGATCGTAATCGTGGGGGGCAGAGAGGCCCGCATCAGGTTCAGGGCTTCCTCGACAATGACGCCGATTTGAATCGACTGGAATTCGCTATCAGCTTCCCGACTGAACGTCAGGATCTGTTTGACCAGGTCCCGCGCGCGGTGGCCCGCCCTCAAAACTTGATGCAGATTGCGCTGCACCGCCGCCGAGGATTCGGCCCCCATCATGGCGATTTCGGTATGGCCGAGAACGGCAGTCAGAATATTGTTGAAGTCATGAGCAACCCCGCTGGCCAGCGCCCCAAGGGCCTCCATTTTCTCGGCCTGCTGAAGGCGGTTTTGAATTCGGCAGCTCTCCATTTCCAGGCGTTTGATTCGGGAAATGTCCGTAGCGATCTGGAGGCGGACCCAGCGGCCGTCCACCCATTTGATGGCACGGTCGTAGTTGAGACGCCATTGGCCGGTGACCGGGCAGCGGCTTTCCCAGCCAACCCCGGCTCCGGGTTTGCCGTCCGGATCGAGCAGCTCCGGGCAGATGCATCGAGCGCAGGGGCCGCTCTCCCGGCCGAACATCTCCCAGCATGTACGTCCTCTGAGCTCGCGGCCGTGGCCTGCTTGCAAGTGCCGGTTTACGAAAAGGATTTCGTGGGTGTCCAGGTCGGCCACACAGATGTCCGCGTCGATGCTGTCTAGGACCGTTACCAAGCGGGCATGCGATTCGATCAGGGACTTCTGAAAGAGCTTGCGTTCAGTGATATCGGCCGCCGCTCCCACCAGCATCGCCAATCGGCCGGAACCATCATGGACACCCCGTACTCGGTTGCGAATCCAGCGAATGCCGCCGTCCGGCCGAAGGATCCGGTACTCAATGTACCGTGGGGCGTCGCGAACCGAACGGATTTCATTCAGTATCCGGGGCAGATCCTCCGGATGGGCGGCCCCGACGATCGCGGCCGGTGGTCCTGGCGCTTGGTCCCACGGCTGCCCCCAAACGCGCTCGAAGCCAGGGCTGGCGAACAGAAGCGAGCTCAGGTCCGGCGGGCTGACCCAGAACACCTCCTGGATCGTGGCCGCCATTTGCTGGAACAAAAAATCCAGAGAAGGGACTGCTATCGGGGGCAAAAAGTCTGGAGCTCCGAGTGGTACCCGACCGGATGAAGTATCCTCGGCTGATGGTTCCATGATGCCCTGCCTTCCTTTTCTAAAAAACCCACTCGCCCGTCCCCGAAGGCGGCGGTGCGTCGGATTTTCAGCTTCTACCATTCAGAACGGTGCACGGCCGATGGGAAGGAAGCCGTGCCGGAGGAAGGAACAGGGCCTTGATTTTCGTTCAATTCTAACACCAACCTCTTGGAACTGCAAGAAAAATTAACGCAGCGGAATCTCCTGAAACGGAAGGGCCAGGATCTGCGACAGGGCTTTCAGGTCGTCTTCGAGCGTTATCATCCGACCGTCAGGTTTGGAGACCGGAATCGTTTTGTCGGCTACGACAACGATCTGAATCTTGCGCGCATCGAGCAACTGGCGCGCGATATTCTGCAGTTCATCTCGAGTGCTGCTGAAAAAAGCGTCCTGAATCCGATTCAGCGTGTCAAGCGGCTCCCGGCGCATCGCATAGCGGCTGTAGGCCTGCACCAATTCCATTTTGGTATCCACGTTGAAGACGAAGCTGTTCAAAGTGTCCAGCCGTTTGAGCTCGAGCTCGCGGTCGGGAACTCCATGATGCAGCAAATTCATGATGTTGACCGTTTCACGGATGGCATCCGCAGCCCTGTCCCCTTTGCAGCCGATGATTCCGACGAGAAGTCCGGCCTGCCATTTCGCCGTTTGATAGAATCCGGCCGAATAAACGTATCCGAGATCATCCCGGAGCCGGGTGTACATCAGCGAATCGTTCCCGCCGAAAATGCTCATCAGCAGGTTCGACTTCCAAAACTCGGGATGGGCGCGGGTAAGACCGGGAAGTATCGCCACGACATTGGACTGAACCTGTCCAGGTTTATGAATCAACGCGACCGTGGAGGGGGTGGCGGTCGGATCGGGGGTCTGCCGCGGCGGCGGCACGCTGGCCGGCCACCCGGCGATGAACCGCTCCAGGGTCTGTCGCACCCGGTCGGGTTGGATATCGCCTGAGATCGCGACCACCATGTTGGCAGGAACAAAGCGGGCGGTGAGAAAACGAGCCATGGCGTCGCGCGTGATGTCCGGAACGGTGTCCAGCGCCGCCAAAGGGTCCCGGCCATAGGGATGTTTTTTAAAATGCAGGATCAAGCCCTCCCGCATCGCCACGGCCTGTGCATCCTCACCCTGCCGCCTCAAATTGGCCAACTCCTGTTGTTTGGCCACCTCAAGGACCTTCGCCTCGAAGCGCGGCCGAGTGAGAACCTCCTGCAGGATATCGAGCCCTCTCTCCCAGTCGGAAGACATCACAGAGAGCTTGACGGTGGTTTCTTCCAATCCGATGTCCACGCCCATTTTGATGGCGTTGTCATCAAGGAGCATGGCCAACTCGACCGGGGTGTGGCCCTCGGTTCCGCCCCGGATGATCGTGCCTTCCAGGAGGTCCGTCAAACCCGCCTCGGAATCCTGCAGATCGACCGCACCGGCTCTGAGGTAAATCGTCATGTCGATGAGCGGTAACTCGGCGTCGGGCAGATAAAACACCTTGGCGCCTCCGATCGCCATCTGAACGGCTTCGGGATAATCAATCCGATGCGGATGGCGGTCGAAAGACAACGGGTGTTTCCAGCCGGAGGGCGTTGGATAAATCGAATGATTCTGAAGCGCCCCCCGGTAAAGCTCGCGCCCCCCGGCGGCGCTGCCGCTGATCGAACGGACCTCGGTGTAGGCCTCGGGCGGGCGACTCGCCGCTCCGCCGGGGATCACAAAACTCGTCGTTTGGTTCCCGGACCGGCCGTACTCCCGTGCAACGCGCCGGATGTCCTCCGGGGAGACCGCCTCGATCTTGCTCAGGTAGTCGTTGAGATAACGCCACCCGGCCTGCACCTCCAACGTGGCCAGGGTCCCGGCAACGCTTTCGTTGGTGCGCAGCCGGTCGATGACATCGCGTCGGTTGAGCTTCTTCAGACGCTCGAGTTCCTGGGGAGCGACCAAGTCCGTTTTAAGCTTTTCCAGTTCGGCGAGCAGAACCCGCTCCAGCGATTCGCACGCCGCCAGATAGGCGGCGCGTTGATCGCCCTCGGTGACGCCCGGCTGCTTCAATTCCGAGGACTCGTGGGGGGACCCGCCCAGGATCAGCATGCCGCCGTAGCGATGGTCGGGGTTCCCGGCCCAGGCGTCAACCGCCAAGCCCTGCTCGACAATGTTCTGAGTCATCCGGGCACTGCGCCCCTGGCTCAGGACCATGGTCAGGGCATCCAAGGCAAAAAAGTCGGGGGTATTCATCCGCGCGCCGTGGAAGCCGATGCGAACCACCGGCGTGCGCCCCCCCTCCAGAAAGCGTACGCTCCTGCGCGGTCCCTGCTGGGGCGGCTCTGCGGTGACCACCTCCGGGGACCGCCGGCCGGCCGGATAGCGCTCGAAATAGATTTCGGCCAGCCGACGGGCTTCGGCCAGCGTCACATCCCCCGCCAAGACACAGACCGCATTGGCCGGATGATAGTATTTTGAGTGGTATTCCCTGGCATCCCGGGTGTGGAAGCGCTCCATGTCAGACCTCCAACCGATGACGGGATTGCGGTAGGGGTGCGCGGTGTAGGCGGTGGCATAAAGGTCGAGCCAGGCCGCGCCTTCCGGATTGTTGATGTAACGGAAGGCCCATTCGCGCTGCACGACCTCCTTTTCAACGTAAAATTCACGCCAGGAGGGCTCGAACAGCTGTTCGCTGATGATCGCAAACCATTGCTCGATCATGTCGGACGGCACGGAGGCGATGTACTGGGTCTGGTCATGGCTGGTGAAGGCGTTGACGCCGACCGCCCCGTTTTTTCCGAGCTGGGAGGAAAAGACCTGCGGGATGTAGAGTTTCTGTGCCTCCAGCCGCAAGCGCTCCATCTCCGCGAGCTTTTCCCGAACCACCTGAAGGTCGGGCGTGCGTTTGGCTTGTTCGGCCTGAACTTGATCGTACGCCGCATCTATCCGCACCTGTAGTTCGGCATCCTTCTCATAATCGGTCGAGCCGAAGTTCTTGGTGCCCTTGAACATCATGTGCTCCAGCATGTGGGCAATGCCGGTCTTGCCGCTCTCCTCCAGGGCGGCTCCGGCGCGTATCGCCAAACGAACCGCCACCTGGGGTGTCGCCGGCCGCTGCACGACCAGGAACATCATCCCGTTCTTCAAAGAGAACTCCTTGACATCCAGCTGCAGTTGGGCGCCGATTTCCGACGCACCCAACGCCCCGGCGCCGACCAGCACGGCAACCAGAAACCCCACGCATATTTTTACGAACCGGATCATGGCTGTTTCTCCAGTAGAGGTATGAAACCGGAATGATCAAATTGAAGAAGAACGTATGGCCGTCGCTCGCATTTTTCAAGTCCTTGTTTGCCTCCGTCCCCATAAGGCCCCGCTATCAGGAAACCATCGCGGGCAGCCTTCAGCGAATGCCTCAATCCGGAGAAACGCAGGCTCTCAACCGGCCGGACGTTAGGTTGGGGCTTGACATGCGAACCGGGGATAAACTAAGGTCCGCATGAATATATATCACCAGCCTGTGGTGGCCACCCACATATACGACCGGGGAGACTGTTACATTTATCGAGCCTCCATCTCCTTTCATGCCCCCCTACCTCCGCAACGCACCTTTGCCGTCCTGAAAGCAGCCACCCCCTGCCGGGAGAGCCGACATGCCGATGAGCATCAGTGAAAAGATCCTGGCCGCCCACAGCGACCCCTCCGAGGCAAAACCCGGAGCTCTCATCCAAGCGCGCCTGGACTTCTTTTTTGCCAATGCCATCACCGGCCCCGTGTCGATCCGGGCTTTAAAGGCCCTCCCGCCCTTCATGCGGGAGCCGCTGAAGGCCGGCGGCCTGGTCCCTACGTACGCCGCCAGCGCAAACAGGACGCTTGTTAATCCGAAATAAAAGAAAGCGAGTTCATTCATGGCCCAATCCTCATCGTACCGAATCGCCGTCATCCCCGGGGACGGGACCGGACCGGAAGTCATCCATGAGGCCCTCAAGGCGCTAAAGGCCGTCGGGGCGCGTGAAAACCTTCGCTTCGATCTTCAGCACTACGACCTCGGCGGAGAGCGTTATCTCAAAACTGGGGAGATCCTTCCCGAAACGGTCTTCACCGAGCTCGCCCGGGTGGACGCCATCCTTCTGGGGGCGATCGGCCACCCGGAGGTGAAACCTGGAATACTGGAAAAAGGGCTGCTGTTGGAACTGCGCTTCCGCCTGGACCAGTACATCAACCTGCGACCGGTGGTGCTATTCCCGGGGGTGGAAACCCCCCTGAAGGATAAGGGCCCGGCAGATATCAATTTCGTGGTCGTCCGGGAAAACACCGAAGGGCTCTACACCGGCGGCGGAGGGTTCCTGAAAAAGGGAACTCCTCACGAAGTGGCGATCCAGGAATCGATCAACACCCGGTTCGGTGTCGAACGCTGCCTGCGCTACGCCTTCGACTATTGTCGAAAGCGCGACCAGCGCAAAAAACTGACCCTGTGCGGAAAGACCAATGTCCTGACCTATGCGTTCGACCTCTGGGAGCGGGTTTTCCGCGAAGTGGCGGCCGAATACCCAGACGTCAAGACCGACTATGGCCACGTGGACGCGGTCAGCATGTGGATGATCAAAAACCCCGAATGGTTCGATGTGATCGTCACGGACAACATGTTCGGCGACATCATCACGGATATCGGCGCCATCATCCAGGGCGGCCTCGGCATCGCAGCCGGCGGCAACATCAACCCGACCGGCGTGTCCATGTTCGAACCCATCGGCGGCTCGGCCCCCAAGTACACCGGACAGAATGCCATCAATCCCCTTGCCGCCATCGGTGCGGCAGGGATCATGCTTGACCACCTTGGGCAGGCAGCGGCCGCCGCTCGCATCGAGAATGCCGTAAAAAGGGTGGTGGCCGGAGATATTCGCAGCCTGGCCTCTGGAAAAATGGGCAAGAGCACCACGGAAGTCGGCGATTTGGTGACCAATTACATCGCCGCAGGCTGATTCGAGGGCTGCGAGTCCGGCCGATGAGCGAGGAGGTTCAGGATATGTTTGCTGCAAGAAAAATCCGGATTCGAGAAGTGGGACCGCGGGACGGATTTCAGTCCTGGCCGGAGTTTGTCCCAACGGAGCGAAAACTGGAAATCATCCGGATGCTGATCCAAGCCGGGGTTGAAGAGATGGAGACCACGTCGTTCGTCAGCCCGAAGGCTGTCCCCCAGATGCGGGATGCGGCCGAGGTTCTGGCCAGGGTGCCGCGGGCCGGCTGCATCCACTGCCCCCTCGTTCCCAATGTTAAGGGAGCGGCGCTCGCCCTGGACAGCGGCGCGGACAAACTGGTGGTCGTGATCTCTGCCAGCGACGCGCACAACCTGGCAAACGTCCGGCGGACCATTGACGAGTCGCTGTCCGATCTGAGAGCCATTTTCGAACTGGCTCGAGAGCGCGGGAAACCCGTGGTTGGCTCCATCGCCGTGGCCTTCGGATGCCCCTATCAGGGCGACGTGCCGGAAGATGATGTGCTCCGGCTCGCGGACGCCTGCATATCCGGCGGCGCTGACTCGGTGATCCTGGCGGACACCACCGGCATGGCCACGCCGCCGCGTGTGACGCGGCGGGTGAAGGGATTCGCCCGCCGGTTTCCGGACACCCCCTATTCATTGCATTTTCACAATAACCGCGGCACGGCCATGGCTAATCTGTACGCCGCTCTGGAGGTCGGCGCCAATACGTTCGACGCGGCCATAGGCGGGATCGGCGGCTGTCCGAACGTGCCCCAAACTGCTGGGAATTTGGCCACCGAGGATGTGGTTTACATGTTGGAGGACATGGGCTGCGACACCGGCATCGATTTGATGAAGCTCATTGAAGCCGCTCTGCGCCTGGAAACCATCCTCGGACGGACCCTGTTCGGGCAGGTCATGAAAAGCGGACCGCGCGACCCGAAGCTGGCCGCGGCGGTCTGCCGGGCGAGTCACTAGGTGGGGGATCGAGGGCTGCCAGAGTTGATGACCGAGAAGACGGCACCGGCAACGTGCAGCTTGTTCTTGCAATCAGTGCAAGGAGGCTTATCTCTATCCTCATCCTTGGTAAAGCACAGCCAAAATCGTCGCCCGGTTTTCTTTGGCTGAAATGATATGCGGAGAGGTGCCCAGGTAGTAGGCGCTGTCGCCGGGCTCAAGTTCGAGGCGCTCGCCTCCGATTTCAAGCAGCACCGTCCCGTCCAAGACGAAGACAAACTCCTCGCCGTCATGTATGGAAATATCCTTCTCGGTCGCGGAAAGTAGCTGGACCAGGAACGCCTCCATATGGCGGCCCTTAACCCCCGGCGCGAGACTTTTATAGCTATAGAGGTGTTTCTTGCCGGTGGCAGAGGTAGACCGTGCGGTGGCCAGACGCTCGCCCTTGCGGGTGATGGAATAAAGCTTGTCTCCGGTTCCCGAAACCAAGCGGCCGAATGCGCTGTCGAGCGCCTTGGAAAGCTTGATCATGGTTCCCAGTTGCGGCTGGATCTGGCTGTTCTCAATCCCCGCGAGGAAAGCCACCTCGAAACCGGTGAGCTGAGACAACTCCTCCAGCGTTACGCCCTTCTCCTCCCGGATGACTCGAATACGCGCCCCGATGTCTTCGATGTCCTTGGCAGAGGGAGCAGCAATGGCGCCCGTCAGGTTCTCAAAAAAGTCAATTTCGAATACCGATTTTTGATCCTTGGTAGTCATAGAAGGGCTCCTTTTCACAAACATTTCGCGCCGATGTGGCGAGCGATGACGATGCGCTGCACTTCCGAGGTGCCTTCACCGATTTCCAGAAGCTTCTGGTCGCGGTAAAAGCGCTCCACGTCATATTCCTTCATCAGGCCGTAGCCGCCGTGCAGCTGCACGGCGTGATTCGCGCAGCGGTACATGACCTCGGAGCAGTATAGCTTGGCCATGGCGGCTTCCTTGGAAAAGGCCATTTCATTGTCACGCAGCCAGCACGCTTTGTAGAGCAGCAGACGTGCGCACTCGATTTCCATCGCCATGTCCGCCAGTTTGAAGGCACTGGCCTGAAAAGTGGCGATGGGGCGGCCGAACTGCTCACGTTCGTTGGTATAACGCGCTGCCCGGTCGAAACAGCCCTGAGCGCCGCCCAAGCCCATGGCGGCGATGGAAAGCCGTCCGCCGTCCAGCGTCTGCATCATCTGGTGGAATCCGTGTCCTCTGGGCCCCAGCAGGTTGTCCCTGGGGACCCGACAGTCTTCGAAGTAAAGCTCGGCGGTATTGGACGAGCGCCACATCATCTTGCCGTGCATCGGTTTGGCGGTAAAACCCCGGGTACCGGCCTCCACAACGATGCAGGACAGTTCGGCCTTCCCGTCATCCCGCACTCCGGTGCGCGCCAGCACCGTAACGCCGGTGGTGATCCGAGTTGCGGCGTTGGTGATAAAGATCTTGCTGCCGTTGATCACCCACTCATCGCCGTCGAGTACGGCGGTCGTTTTCGAGTTGGAGGCATCGGAACCGGCGTTCGGCTCGGTCAATCCGAAGCCCCAGAGCGCATCGCCTTTGCAAAGCAGCGGCAGGTATTTCTTCTTCTGTTGCTCATTGCCGAAGTAATAGAGGGGGCCGATCCCCAGCGAATTTTCCGCTGCCACGGTGGCAGCGTGGGATCCGTCCACCCGCGCAATTTCTTCCACGGCGATGATGTAGGAGAGATAGTCCATGCCCTGGCCGCCGTATTTCTCAGAGACGAAGACCCCGAACAGCCCCAATTCTGCCATTTTTTGCATGGTATCATAGGAAAATTCCTCTTTTTCATCGAGTTCTCTGGCGACGGGCTGGATCTCGTTTTCGGCGAAACTACGAACCGACTCTCTTAAAATCTCGTGCTCGGACGGCAGGCTGAAGTCCATGGTTACTCCTCGTTTTTGGATGGTTCATGCGAACAGGCGCCGGGATGGATTGAAACTTGGCACGCAGCGACGAATCTGTTAAGGACTCCGTTGATCAATTTGTATATGTGGAACCTTAACGCTTGTCAACCGCCCAATTCGCATTCATTAAATGATTCGACATGCCGGAATTACCTGAAGTAGAAACGATCGCTAGAGATCTCGCTGCGACCGGCATCGTTGGCAAAATCCTGACCGGCGCGGGGGTCTATTGGGGACGAACGATTGCGGAGCCTTCCGTAAAGGAGTTCTGCCGCTTGATCCGACACAAGACCATCGCCGGCGTACGCCGCAGGGGAAAATTTCTCGTTTTCGATCTCGTTGGTGGCGAAAACCTGTTGATCCACCTGCGCATGTCCGGTCGACTCCACTGGGCATCTCAGCACCAGAAACGGGACCGGCACGAACATGTGGTTCTGCGCTTTTCCGACGGCTGCGAACTGCGGTTCCACGATCCGCGCAAGTTCGGGCGGATCTATCTGACGCCGGAAGCCGAAACCTTCCTGGGTGGGCTGGGACCCGAACCGCTCGACCCGAACTTCACCGTCGAGCTTCTGCAATCGATGCTGAAATCCCGCAAACGGCTACTAAAACCGCTGATGCTCGATCAGAACTTCATTGCAGGGATAGGTAACATCTACGCCGACGAGGCCCTTTGGGAATCAAAACTCCACCCCCAGCGAAACTCAGACGCGCTATCGAGGAAAGACGTGGCGGCCCTTCACGCCGCGATCCAAAACGTGCTTCGACGGGGCCTGAAAAATCTCGGCACCTCGCTGGGGAGCGGCAAGTCTAACTTCTACTCGGTCGGCCGCCGCCGGGGGCGCAACCGGGATGAACTCAACGTGTTCCGCCGCACGGGTGAGCCATGCCCGCGCTGCGCAGCGAAAATCCAGCGCATCGTCGTTGGGCAGCGGAGTACTCACATCTGCTCGAAATGTCAGAGAGTCAAAATATAGTATTTTTCCGGCTGCCTGCGGGATGTTGTGCCCCTTGCCTGCGGCCATTTCCAGGCAGGCCCTTACCTTTTCTGATAGGGGTTTCAGGCCATGCAGCAACGCCTCAGTTCTCAATCGACACCGGCTTATGCGGCGGACGGCTCCCATCTCAAAGTGGCGCCGGAATATTGGGAGTGCCTGAATCAGAGAGACCTGCTGTCGTTGGGCGCTCAGACCCAGTTTGAGCTAACCCAGGATGGCCGGCTGGTGTTCAAGTTCTTGAATCGCATGATCATGGTGGATCCCAAAGCCTGCTGCCTGCGGCGGCCGGTTGGGACGCAATGGGAACCCCTGGACGATCCCCTGCTCGAACTGGCCAGCGTCATTTACCTGGTCAACGTGAATGACGTTTATCCACTGGGCCGTGACCTCGTCGGAACGCATGATTTGAAGGAAGGGCATTTCTTCCGAGGCCCTCACGAACTCAGAACCGCTGCGCTCATTGAGCGCTACGGCCAGGATCTGCAGGGATTTCGGCAGGTATCTGATACGCTCGGCGGCGAGTCACTGGATATGGCCGACGCCGCCGTCCGGCTGAAACCTTTCCCGCGACTGCACCTGTACTATCTCTTATGGATGGCAGACGAGGAATTTCCTGCTAGAATGAAGGTGCTGTTCGAGCGCTCCATTGAAAACGTCCTGGCGGCCGACGCCATTTGGGCGCTGGTCAACCGGGTATCGACGGAGCTTCTGACGATCGGTGTTTAGGGAATCTTGCGGCTATGGATGGCTCAGACGGTAATCATCGAATCCTGCCGAAGCTCTCATCTTATTCCTCCGGCAGTTGGCGGAGAAATAATTCAGAAGGCGATCAGGCCGATGTAGTTTTCGGGCGAGATTTTAAGCAGTTCATCCTTAACCGCCCGTGGCACGTCCAACGATTCGATGAATTGCGCAATGGTTTCGCGGGTCATCCGGGCATGAGTCCGGGTGAGTTCTTTTAGCGCCTCATAAGGTTTCGGATAGCCTTCGCGCCGCAGAATCGTCTGGATGGCTTCCGCCACTACCGACCAATGGTCTTCGAGATCGGCACGGACCGCCTCCCCATTCAAAATCAGCTTGCCCAAGCCTTTTAGAAGCGACTTCAGCGCAATAAGCATATGCGCCATCGGAACCCCGAGATTGCGAATCACGGTGGAGTCGGTCAGGTCCCTCTGCAAGCGCGATATCGGCAGTTTGGCTGAAAGATGCTCCAGAAGCGCGTTGGCAACGCCGAGGTTGCCTTCCGAATTCTCGAAATCGATGGGGTTGACCTTGTGGGGCATAGCCGATGAGCCCACTTCCCCGGCTATGATCCTCTGCTTGAAATAGTCCATGGAGATGTAAGCCCAAATATCGCGGTCCAGGTCCATCAGGATGGTGTTGATGCGCCGCAGATTGTCGCAGAAGGCGGCCAGGTTGTCGTAGTGTTCGATTTGAGTGGTCGTGCGTGAGCGCGACAAGCCCAGACCCTGGTTGACGAGGGCATCGGCAAAAGCATTCCAGTCGATGGCCGGATAGGCCACGTGGTGGGCGTTGAAATTTCCCGTAGCGCCGCCGAATTTCGCCGAAAAAGGCACCTGCTTCAGCTGTTCTATCTGAACTTTCAGCCGCTCGACGAATACGTGAATCTCTTTTCCAAGAGTGGTGGGCGATGCCGGCTGGCCATGGGTCCGGGCGAGCATGGCGACGCTTTTCCACTCCCGGGCCTTGGCCTCAAGCAAGTCCAGCACCCCATCCAACGCCGCCTGCATAACGTCGCCCCAGCCCTCCTTGAGCGACAGCGGCACAGCGGTGTTGTTGACGTCCTGCGAAGTCAGGCCGAAGTGGATGAACTCGCTGTATTTCTGCAGCCCCAGTTCGCCGAACTTCTCTTTGAGGCGGTATTCAACCGCCTTGACGTCGTGGTTGGTACCCTTTTCAATGTCTTTTATCCGGCGCGCGTCCGCCATTGAAAAGTTTCGGTAAATTTCCCGCAACCGCTCGAATTGATCTGCGTCGAAATCCTGGAGCTGTGGCAGAGGCAATCGGCAAAGGGCGATGAAGTACTCCACCTCCACGCGCAATCGATATTTGATCAGCGCACTTTCGGAAAAATAAGGGGCCAGCGATTCGGTTTGACCCCGGTATCGTCCGTCTACCGGGGAGATGGCCTCCAGCGTGGAAAATTGCATGGCAATCGTCCTAATTCGATGGGGTTTCGGGTTGATCTGAACAGCACCCAGAGAGTTGGTTATATAGAAAAAGCGGCCTTGGGTGTCAACTCGGAGTCATCCAGACCGCTGCCGTGGAAAATAGGAAGACCGGCTGGTCTATCTCAGGCAAGGTCGGTTTCAAAATCGCACCAGCTCAATAAGGCGGTGCGGACGAAGGGGTTGTGCAAAGAATCCGCCCCCTTTGGGGGGGCGTCTATGTTCAGGCGAGTTCGGGTGGAGGAACGATAGCCAGTTCGTCTATTTTCTGCAACAATGTCTTGTAGCTTATTTTAAGGATTCGGGAAGCCTTGCTGCGATTCCACCCGGTTTTGATCAGCACATGTCCAATCAGGTCGCGTTCAACTTGATTCATGGCTTTCTTGCGTATCTTTTTCAGCGAAAGATCGGCAAGATCCAGCCTCCCGCCGTTATCCGCCATAATCCCACTTAACACGCCCGGGGGCCCGAGGCTGAGGCCATTCGATTGATCGCAACGAACGCTCGGTGCGGATGCCAGCATGGAATCAAGCACTTCTTCGCTTTCCCCGAGCACGATGATGCGCTGGAGCACGTTCTGAAGCTCTCGTACGTTCCCGGGCCAAGGGTGAGAGGACAGCTTGGCGATCGCTTCCGGGCTCAGTCTCCCCGTTTCATTGCGGTTTAACTCTCGGTTATACCTCCGGGTATAGTAATCTATAAGAATTGGGACATCCTCCGGCCGATGGCGCAACGGATCAATGTAAATCGAAAGCGTGCTCAAACGATAATAGAGGTCATTTCTAAAGTTGCCTTCCTCAACATCCTTTTTCAGGTTGCGATTGGTGGCAGCGATTACCCAAACATCTGTTATAAATTGCTTTTCTGAACCCAATGGGGTAAAGTCACCACCCTGCAGCACGTGCAACAACTTCGATTGCAGTGGAAGCGACATGTCGCCGATCTCGTCCAGAAATAAGACTCCCTCATGCGCCTGCTCGAATTTGCCACGTCGGGTGCGAATCGCCCCGGTAAACGCTCCCCGCTCATACCCGAACATCTCGCTTTCCAGCAGCGTGTCCGGAAGTGCGGCGCAATTCACCTTGACGAAAGGCTTTCCCAACCGGTTCGATTTCTGGTAGAGGCTGGAAACAACCAATTCCTTACCCACGCCCGTTTCGCCGCAAACGATTACGTTGAAGCCGGTCTCCGCAACCTGATCGATCAATTCCCTTATGCGCTGAATGTTCCGGCTGACCCCAACGAGTTCGACCTCAGCATGGTCTGGCGCAAAATGATTCATTAAAATCGTATGATCCCTTCATTGAAAAGAAATAAGACCGCTCCCGCTGCCAACGCTGCGGCAGCGCCCCATACCCCCCTAACCTTAAAGCCGACCATGGCGAGCAGCAGGCCGGCAATCACCAGGAACAACACCCGCGAGATAATATCCAGCGAAGTCCGTGAGTCGCCTATACCGGTCAATCGGATGTATTCGAATATCATCTCGAATTCCGTCGGTTTGGATGTCCCTTCGCCCTGAAATCCCGAAGATCTCCGCTGGGCTGGCAAGCGCTGGGTGAATCGGGTTGAAAATGAATTTCAAAACCGAAGCAACCCCTGATTGTACATGTAGACGGCAATTCCATAGATGATTACGACACCTGCTCCCAGCGGACGCCGGATTTTGCAACCCAGGATCAGAAGAATCAGGGCACAGAAGATGATAAAGAGCGCCCGCGATACCAAGTCGCCGATGAGAAGCGAGTTGCTCAGTCCGCCGATTCGGAAATAATCCATGAACATAGGGGGCCTCCTCGTGCAATGAAGCGAATCCCGTTTTCTACAAGACCACCGCCTTCCCAATTTCCGATTCAGGCTGCCAGTTGCTGTCCTGCATTGCATCAGCCTAATCGGAGCCCCTTTTCAGTAATACCGGATTCACCCTTTCATCGAATAAACTTGGCGCCAAACCCTTTGCCGTTGCACCAAACCACTCTGGCCGGGCATTTGCCCGCTGTGCTGTCGTCAAAGGGTAGCGCAACGATGAGATCCTCGCCTTCTACAAACCGTTCCAGAACCTTGATGCCGAGACCAGTTTGGCTAAAATTCAAGAGCTCACCTTCGAAGAGTTGTTTTCGAGTCGCAAAAAAAATGGATCCCGAATACGTCTTCCGGCTAAAATTCCTTCTTTCCCTCGCTTGGGTGCCGATCTTGTCTGGAGCTGCGCCGGGCTTCATGCTGGCATCACCGTTTAATAGCTGGTTATTCTTAGTTATTCTGATTCCATCCCAATAGTAAGCAAAAAACGTGCAAATATTTGAAAAAAGTGCTCAAGTCGTATTTTTATATGATAATTCAATCTGTTAAAAACCCTAACGGCGCGTAAACCCGGCTCCAGCCCATATAAAATTGGTTTCCAAAATTTAGGGAATTTAGTTCACATTGCCTCATCCCGCGCGAATCTTTATGACGAGCTTGAATTTGGATAGGCACCCTTTGAGGATGATCGATCGGTACTGCTTGAAAGAAAACCCTACCAGAGCCTATCCAGAGTTGGGGAACCTGTCTTTCTTCCTACGGGGGTGGGGTGATTGATCGGAACGGCGGGAACGGCCTTCTGGGCTATACCCAGCCCGGCACCTGAACACCCGCTGGGGGTGAGGCCTCCGGGATGAAGCCTTTGATATCGATGACCGGCGAGCCGTCTCGGGCGTCGATGGAATCTATCAAAATCCGGTTCTCTTCGATCCTTATGATACGGCAGCGGGTAAGCCCGATGAGATTGGGACGCTTCGGCGAGTGCGTGGCGAAGACACCGGTCAGAGGATTCGCCGGGTTGCTGCGGGGGTGCACTTTCAAAGTGCGTCGATATTCAACTGTGTCGTTTTCGTGAAACCAGAAGAAGACATGAATGTGGGAAAAGCCTTCAAGCCCCGTCATCGCATCGCGGTATGCATCGAGGATCTCGATCCAGGCCGTATCGCATTTCAGCCGGACCACCCCCACCGAATAAAGCGTGTACCGGTCAGCCGTCTCCATTTTGCCTTCATAGAGAAAAAAATGGCGGATTCGTCCCTAGTCTTCCTGCAATTCTTTAATGGTGCCATAAAAATCCAGAATGCCCGGGTTGCTCAGCGCATCTTTGTTTAGAACGGGCTTTCCGTCAATGACCTTCTTGACCGCCATTTCCACCTTTTTCATGTTGAGTGTGTAAGGGATGCCCGGCACGGCAATAATTTTGGCCGGCACATGCCGCGGGGAGGCCAGCGCACGAATGGTTCCGCGTATTTTTTTCTGGAGGGCCTCTGTCAGCGTCTCGCCATCAGGCAGTTGCACAAACAGGATGACGCGCACGTCGTTTTTCCAGCTCTGACCGACGACCACACTATCGACGATCTCCGGCATCAGTGCAACGATGCTGTATATTTCAGCTGTTCCGATCCGCACGCCTCCGGGGTTGAGTGTCGCGTCGGAGCGACCGTAGATCACGATGCCTCCATGGTCATTGATTTCGATGAAGTCGCCGTGCCGCCAGATACCCGGGTATACGCTAAAATAGGCGCCGAAATATTTTTTGCCTTCCGGATCATCCCAGAAGTGAATCGGCATGGAGGGGAAAGGTTTGCAGCACACCAGCTCGCCCTGCTGGTTGGTCACCGATCGGCCCTCCGAATCGAACGCGTGAACATCCATGGCTAGGCCACGGCACTGCAACTCACCCGCATAGACAGGTCCGATCGGGTTTCCAAGGGCGAAACAGCCGTTGAGGTCGGTGCCGCCAGAAATGGATGCCAGTTGCAGGTCGGATTTGACGTTTTGATAGACGAACTCGAAGCCTTCCGCCGACAACGGTGACCCGGTGGACAAGACCGCCCGCAGCGGCCCCAGATCGTATTGTCTTCCCGGTTTGAGCCCGGAGGCCATCAGCGCACCGATGTAACCGGCACTGGTGCCGAACAACGTGATCTTTTCGTCCTGAGCCATTTCCCACAGCACACCGGGATGGGGGTGGAAAGGGTTGCCGTCATAAAGGACCAAGGTAGCGCCGACGGCCAGTGCGCTGGAGAGCCAGTTCCACATCATCCAACCGCAGGTCGTAAAGTAGAAGATCGTGTCGCGGCGGGTGAGGTCGGTGTGCAGCATCAACTCTTTCAGGTGATGAATGAGGATGCCGCCGGCGCTCTGCACCATACACTTCGGCAATCCCGTGGTGCCCGAGGAGTACATGATGTAAAGCGGGTGTTCAAAGGGCAGCGCTTCGAAGTCGATCTTCAGGCCCGCTTCCTTGGATCGAAAATCCGACCAGCTGACTCCGTTCGGGAGGCCGCTTAGGTCGGGGTCCGGATCCGTGTAAGGTACGACCACCACCCGTTCGATCGTGCGCAGTTCCTTCAGAATATCAGCCATGCGCGCAAGCGAATCCATTTTTCGGCCTTTGAAAAAATAGCCGTCCGCCGTAAAAATCACTCGCGGCTGGATTTGTCCGAACCGATCCAGCACGCCTTTGATGCCGAAGTCCGGGGAACAGGAGGACCAGACAGCGCCGATGCTTGTCGCCGCCAGCATCGCGATCGTAGCCTGCGGCATGTTGGGCATGAACCCCACCACCCGGTCGCCCGGCTGGATACCGAGGAGACGCAGCGATCGGGCGATGCGCGCCACCTCGTCGTAGAGCTGGGCATAGGTCATCCGGATGCACGGCTGTCCTTCGCCCTTGAAGATGATGGCCAGGCGTTCATCCCGGTAGCGCAGCAGGTTTTCTGCATAATTCAACCGCGCGCCCGGAAACCAGTGCGCACCCGGCATTTTCAAAGGGTCGTCCACCACCTCCCGATAGGATGCCGAGTGCATGATCCCGGCGAATTCCCACATCAATGCCCAGAAATCGGCAATATGATCGACCGACCACCGGTGAAGGGAGGAGAAGTCGGCAAATTCCTGGTTGTGCCGGGCGTTCACGAGCTGCATGAAACGGAACATATTGGACTGGCGAATGTTCTCCTCTGAAGGCTTCCACAACATCCTCGACATGGTTGACTCTCCCCAATGTTGTTTTCGTCGGCTGCATCTCTATTTTTCGGAAAATCGGATTGTTAGGATTCTTCCCCCTTAAAACGAGTAAAAGCGTTTCAAGAAATGTTCATACAGTCAAATGAACAGATCAGTCAAGGTTCTCAAGTCAATAGGCTGCCTTGCAGATCACCGATGGATATGCGATACCGAGGCCAGCCGATCGACGATTCCAAAAGGGGGAATTCCATGCGTTATGTTGAACTCAGATCCGACACGATGACCCGGCCGACCCCTACCATGCGCAAGGCCATGGCCGAAGCCGAGGTCGGTGACGACGTCTTTGGAGAAGACCCGACGGTCAATCGTCTGGAGACCATGGCGGCTGAACGATTGGGCAAGGCGGCTGCCCTGTTCGTTCCCAGCGGAACCATGGCGAACCTAATCAGCCAGATGGTCCACTGCGGCCGCGGGGAGGAAATGATCCTGGGCAGCCTGGCCCATAGCTTCTACTATGAACAGGGCGGCTCCGCGGCCGTCGCATCCATACACCCCCGCACGGTGCCGAACCAGCCGGACGGCAAACTCTCGTTGAATGAGCTGGAAGCGGCCATCCGCAGCGACAACATCCACTTCCCCCGTACCCGGATGATCGCGCTGGAGAACACTCACAACCTCTGCGGCGGAGTTCCTCTCGAGCCGGCCTATCTCCGTGCGGTCGGTGACATCGCCCGCGGTCACGGGATCCGACTGCACATCGACGGGGCGCGCCTTTTCAATGCCGCCGCGGCGCTCGGCGTTCCGGCCCGGCAGCTCGCGGGCGAAGCCGATTCGATATCCTTCTGCCTCAGCAAGGGGTTGGCGGCGCCGGTGGGATCGCTTGTCTGCGGCAGCAGTGACTTTATCCAGGAAGCGCGCCGCGCCCGAAAGGTATTGGGCGGCGGGATGCGTCAGGCAGGGATATTGGCGGCAGCCGGTGTGGTGGCCTTGAATGAAATGGTGGACCGCTTGGCCGAAGACCACGCCAACGCCCGCCGTCTCGCCGAGGGTCTGGCGGACATATCCGGTCTAGTGATAGATCCCGGCCGTTACAGGACCAACATTGTTTATTTCGATGTGGTTAAATCGGGCCTGAGTGCAGCCGAGCTGGTCGCCGCCTTGCAGAAAGAAGGCGTGCGCATGCTCGCCTCGGGGACGCACACGCTGCGCGCCGTAACCCACTACGAGGTTACGGCCGTGGATATCGACTTCACTTTAAAAGCGATGACCAACGTCTTGCGGTAGGGTAAAGTCCTAATCCGCGATGCCGGGTCTAATGTTTAAAGCTGCGCTGCCCGGTAAAAACCATGGCGACATCGGCCTCGTTGCACGCCTCGATGACCTGGTAGTCGTTTTCAGAGCCCCCCGGCTGAATCACTGAACGGATACCTTCCCGGATGCCCACGCCCACTCCGTCGCGAAACGGGAAAAAGGCGTCGCTCACCATGGCCGCGCCGATCAGTCCGCCGTTCTCGGCAGCCACGCGGGCGTCGATTTCGGCCTTCTGGTCGGCGTCCTTCAGGTCGTTGTAGGCAATTCCGTGGGCTTCGAAACAGTAGCGGTCGGATAGCTTGCGGTAGGCCTTGTCGCGGGCGATTTCAGCCACCCCTACCCGGTCCTGCTCACCGGTGCCGATGCCCACCGTCACCTGATCCTTCACGTAAATTACCGAGTTCGAGGTTACACCGGCTTCGACGAACCAGCCGAAAAGGAGGTCATCGTATTCTTTCGGCATGGGGGTTCGTTTCGCTCGATAAAGGCGGCCCTTGTGCTCACACTCGGCAAGCTTCAGGTCCGCCGGGCTGCGGGTGACCGGCACGAAGGACCACTGCAGGATCTGGCCGCCGTCGATCAGGCTCTTGAACTCAACGAAGCGTTGCCCGACATAGCCCTGCAGGCGGGCCATATTCGCTATGCGCATCACCCGCAGGCTCTTCTTGCGAGTGAAAACGTCCATCACCCCTTCCTCGAAATCCGGCGCCACAACCACCTCGGCATATTGCTGGGCGATCGCCTCGGCGGTAACCCGGTCCACGGGACGGTTGCAGGCGATGCAGCCGCCGAAAGCCGCGACGCGATCGGCCCTGTTGGCCTTATGATAGGCATCCGCAAGCGTTTGGGACCGTGCCACCCCGCAGGGGTTGTTGTGCTTGACAATCACCACGGTCGGTCGGTCGGTGAAATACCGAAGGATATTAAGGGAGTTGTCGGCGTCGGTGATGTTGGTCTTGCCGGGATGCTTGCCGGACTGTAGCAGCTCGGCCTCCGAGGCCAGGTACCGGCCGGGCTGGATGTTTTCAACCTGTCCGAGAATGAGGTTGCCGTTGACCAGCTTGTAAAGAGCGGCTTCCTGGCCGGGGTTTTCGCCGTAGCGCAGACCCTTCTCGACACCGTCGATGACCCAGCTGGCCTTGTCGTAAACCAGGGTCTGCCGATGGTCCCCGTCCACGAAGCTGATTTCCATACGCGGCGGGAAGTGATCGTCCATGAGGGTGCGGTACATTGTCTTGAGGTCTTGGGGCACGGATACCTCCTCATTCCGATGAATCAAAAAATGATTCGACCGGACCATTCAGTTATGGATGCCGATAACATGCGCTGACATCGGCGGCGGATAACCGGCTCAGGTAGTCGGCGATGGCACGGTCGTAATCGGCGGTGTGTGCAAAGGCCTTTTGGGCCAGCCGGAAACGCAGGGCGAACGCCGTTTTGCCGTCATTGGCCCTGAGCTCGGAAAGAATCGTGGGATAGTCGATCGGATCGACCACCGCGGCGACTCGGATGAAGTTCTTGGCCGAAGCGCGAATCATGCAGGGACCTCCGATGTCGATGTTGCCGCGCGCCTGTTCAAGCGTGACGCCGGCCTGGGCGATGGTCTCCCGAAAGGGATAAAGATTGACCACCACCATGTCGATGGGCACGCTTTGGGTGCGTTGAAGGTCAGCCCGATGCGCTTCGTTGTAAGTCTCCGTCAAAAGGCCCAGATAGATTTTGAAGTCCAACGTTTTGACCAGCCCGCCCTGGGTTTCAGGCTGGCCGGTGTAGTCCGATACTTGGGTGAGCGCACGGCCGGCGTTAGCGCCCAGGATTTTTTCCAAGTGCGAAAACGTGCCGCCGGTCGAAAAAATACGCAGATTCGGGTTCAGGCGCAGAAGTTCCGGAACAAACTCGTCCAACCCACGCTTGTCCGAGACGCTCACCAGGATATGTCGTACCTTGACCCATGCATCAATCCGTTCAACCAAATGGATGGCCATACCCAGCCCCTCTTTCTGTCATCTGAATTCTGAACGGTACCCTCGAACTATGATTGCGTCAGCGGAGGTCGATCATGCCGAAAGCTCTATACCACTTGCTCAATCGGTTCAACTGAAAACTAGGCGCCCCCCGCGGGGAGCCTAATTTTATTGCTTAACTTTTCACGGGATTCAACCGATGACATCATTGACGTGAATCCGGTTTGACTCGAGGATGAAGATCAACGAAACGCCAAGCCCGTGAAAAACAGATCCTACATACCGGTCAGAAGTTCTCAAATCAGATACTACCGGAGAGTAGCGCTTTATTCTGAGACCGCGCCCGAAATTTTTCACTTGTACAAGCCGACCGGAATGGAGATCAACGAAGTCCGCGTGGACGAGGGCATGCGTCCGCGTCTCTACATCCAGCAGTCTGACCGCCTGGAGGCGATTCGAGAAGTCCACAAGGGTTTCAACCAGGACATTGCCCGCAGCATCGAAACCGGCGATGTCACCGCAGTCAAGTCGACCCTCTGCGGCTTGGTAGCCGAAACCCTGGCTGAGCCCCGAGCCGGAATGCTCCACTCCCTTCCCGCCACCGTGGATATTCTGGTCAGCGGCTATTCCAAGCAGCCTTCCATCTTACGCACCTTCGCTACGATTTCCAATAAGGACTACTCCACCGTCATTCATTCCGTCAATGTCATGGCGTTGACATTGAGCTATGCCTTTTTCACTGGCCTTTCGCTGCGAGATACCAAGCGCTTGGGCCTAGCGGCGCTGCTGCATGACGTCGGCAAGACGGGAATTCCTTCTGAAATTCTCTCCGCGCCCCGCAAGCTGACGGCGGAGGAGTTCGAGATCATCAAGGCCCATCCGGTCATCGGTAGTCGCTTGATCCGTGAAATCAACCGACTCGGCGACGATATCGCGATGGGTGCACTCGAACACCATGAAAAGCTGGACGGCAGCGGCTACCCCTTGGGGACCCAAAAAATATCTTTCAGCGGGCAGGTGATCGGCATCGTCGACTGCTACGAAGCCTTGACGAACGAAGAGCGCCCTTACCGTCGCGCCAGGGACCCGATGGATACCCTGAAGCTGCTCAAGAACGACGTGGAAGCCGGAAAATTCAACCGCCGCCTTTTTGAAAAATTTTGTTATAGCTTGATATGATCGCCATATCGAGTAACGGCCGCCGTTGGCGTTCGACCCCATCTCCGTGAATATCTGGGAATGCAACTTAATCTGCGATCCTTGCATGCAGCCACATCCGGAAAACCCTCGGAAAACTGTCGCATCCCTGCAAATCCATCCAGATGAACACGGTCGAACCGCCGTACGCATCGTACCGGGGTTACGGGCATGTTGACATCACCGCCCATATTTCTTAAAATTCGGATAAATACTGAATATCTCTAAAGAACAACCACTCAAGCGCTGCGACCTCGTTTTCCCCGTTTTCATCCGCTGATTCCGTGGAAATGCGCTGGGTGGGAGGGTTGTTTTATTTCTCCCGCGTTGGGGTTTTCCATGTATAATGCTTATTTCGGATTCCGCGAGAAACCGTTCAAGCTGGTGCCGAATCCGGAATATCTCTTTCTCAGCCGAAGCCACGAAGAGGCGCTGGCGCATTTAAACTACGCCCTTTCTCAGGGAGACGGCTTTGTTGAAATCACCGGCGAGGTGGGGACCGGGAAAACCACCCTGTGTCGAGCGTTTCTCGAAAGTTTAGACGACCAGACCGTCGCCGCCTACATCTTTAACCCGAAGCTGGGCCCGAAGCAGCTCATACGAAGCATCGGCGACGAATTCGGCCTCCAGTACGGCGCCGACGACACCAAGGATTTGATCGACAAGCTCAACCATTTCCTCCTGCAGAAAAAGCAAGAACACAAAAAGGTTATCGTTCTGATCGATGAGGCTCAGAACCTGAGCAAGACCGTGCTCGAACAACTGCGGCTGTTATCAAACCTGGAAACCAACAAGGAAAAGCTGCTTCAGATCATTCTCGTGGGACAACCGGAACTGGCGGCGATGCTTGATTCGTACGACCTGCGCCAGATCGGCCAGCGCATTTCGCTGCGCTACCAGATCTCGCCGCTGAGCTTGCGGGAAACCGAGGAATACATTCAGTACCGCCTCAACATCGCTTCGCAAAAGCGATTACCGCTCTTCGAACCGGGCGCAATGCGGCAGATCTACGCCTATTCCGGGGGCATCCCGCGGGTGATCAACATCGCCTGCGATCGTGCCCTGATCGCTGCCTTCGGCATGAATCGACGCAAGGTAACCCGCCGGATCGCCAAGGCCATACTGTCCGAGATGGCCCATCGGGGCCGCACGTCCAACGCCGGCCTGATGGACGGACGCCGGGCGCTGGCTTTGTTTTTGCTGATCTGTGCGTTAGCAGCAGCCCTTCTCTACCGCAAACCGCTGGGCGACGCGTTCCAGATGCGCTTCATGAATCCGACGGCCACGCGTGATTCCGGCCCGGGCGTCGATGCGTCCGCCGCCATCGCCGACAACTCACCCTCCTTCCCGCCCGATGCCCGAGACGCAGCCAGCGCCAATGCGAAGGCGACGACGGCGCGAACGCTTTCCGCTCGCCCGGAGGTGCCCGCCGGCTCCAGTGCCGGGGACTCTCGACTGTCCGACCTGTTAAAGCAGATGGACGGACGCATATCGCGCCGAACGGCCTTTCAAGAAACGCTGGACGCCTGGGGGGCGATCGGGGAGTCGAAGCCTTATCTGGAAGGCCTTGACGACGATTCGACCTTTTTCAATTTGTCCGCCAAGGCAGCGGGATTCTTCATTCAACGCATCGAGGCGGACCTCCATGTGCTGCGCAACCTCAATATGCCCGCCATCCTCGAATTTCGAACCGACGCGCAACGGTCGCCCGGTTATCTGGTCCTTTCCGGCGCCAGCGGAGATCGGATCTTGCTGAAGGCGGCGGGGCAGCCGGCCCTGGCCATCCCTGCCGGCGAATTCGATCAGAGTTGGTCCGGCGTCGCCTACATTCTCTGGAAGAATTTTCTTTCGATTGAAGGGACGATCCCCGTCAACGCGCCGGCGGATTCCATCGTTGCACTGAAAATGCTTCTGCGCGAGATCGGGCATAAGAACCTGCCTTTAAGCCGCGATTATGACCCGGCTACGCAGAAAGCGATTGAGCAGATTCAAGCCAGGTACGGGCTTCCGGTTGACGGTATCGTCGGTGCTTTGACCAAGATCGTCCTTTATCGCGAGGGGAAATCTTTTGAAATCCCGCGACTGACCGGCCAATAAATGCCCGGACCCTGAACCGGATGAACCGGAGGAGGAAACCATATTTGAGCTCGATCCTTAAAGCCCTCAGGAGAGTTGAGCAATCCGGCCAAGCCGGAGAAACTCCGCTGCATCCATCGTTGCCTCCGGAAGCGCATTCGATTCGGTCTTCCGGGATACGAAGCGGATGGATTTCAGATAAAAACCGGGTTTATCTGCTGTCGTTTGGGATGGTTTTGGCCGTCGCTGGCGCGGCCTATTTCTGGTGGGGGCCCGAGGCCACCCTACCTCCGACCCCCGGCCCGGCAAAAGAAGTTCGTGCCCAATTGCCTCCGCGGCCGCCTGATCCAACCGCACAGGCCGCTTCTCCACCGGTGCGAACCGTACAACCCCAAGCCGCACCTCCTTCTGCACAACCGCGCGAAGCCGCGCCGGCCCCGGCCCCGGGGTCCCCGCTGGCCCATTCGGCATCTACGGTCCAGGCGCCGCCACCGACCAGCCGCGTGCGCCCGCGGGAAGCCTCCTCGCCTCCCCCGGCCGAGGTGCGGCCGTCCTCGGCTCGGAGCCTGACGTCCCCCTCGGAGCGATCCGACAAGAACCGCCCGCAACCCCCCCGGACAGCCGATGACAGCCTGAGCCGCCTGGATGAATCCAAGCTTAAGGTGATGGCGATCGCCTGGGCGGGGGATCCTTCACGGCGCTTGGCCGTGGTCAATGGCCACATCGTCAAGGAGGGTGAATCCGTGGAAGGATTCAGCGTCACCCAGATCCGCAAGGACGACATCATTGTCAACGACGGCGGCCGGTCCTGGCGTGTAGAGCTCAATTTGAAAACTCATCCCTGAGAGTCGATGCGCCGTCGAATCCCGTTGACTCAAAAAACCCTTTCCGCTATTTTGCAAGCAAATCAGACGCCGTGCGCCTTGGGCACATACCCCCGGTGAGGGTGCATCCAGTTACGTGCGGCCTGAATCTTCAAAACATGGCTCACTCCCTCAAATACACCTTGCGATCGTTTTTTGGTGCCCCGCCGGTCTGCCATAACCTGGCCTTGGTTGCGGTCTGGCTCGTCATCGTCAACATCTTCGCCCTCATGGCGCTGAATCGTCTGAACATCGAACTTGACACGGCGTTGTCGTGGATCTCGCCGGAAATCTATACGATCAAGCCAAGCTGGAACATCATCGACTTGCACAACCGTTGGGACGCGGCTTGGTACCTCGACATCGCCGAGAAGGGCTACTACCTGCGCGGCGAGGGAAAGCAGGCCAACGTCGTTTTTTTTCCGCTTTACCCGATGCTGGTGCGGTTGGTGGGGTGTCTGACCAACGGAAACCTCGTCCTGGCCGGCTGGATCGTCAGCAGCGTCTTTCTGGCCTTGGCGGTCGCCATGCTGACCCGGCTCACTCAAGAGTTTCATTCCGACATCGACCCGACGCGGCCGGCACTTTTTCTACTGACTTTCCCAACGGCCTTTTACCTGAATGCCGTCTACACCGAGTCCTTGTTCCTGTTTCTTTCCCTGGCAGTGGTGTTTTTCGCCCTGAAGCGCAATTTTATCCTGGCCGGCGCCTGCGCGGCCCTGGCGTCCGCCACCCGCGTGGCCGGCGTGTTCCTGTTCGTCGTGCTGGTCGTCGAGTTTGCCCAGGCCTACGGATGGCGGGCCTTGTTCACCGTGCGGGTCTGGCCGCTGGCGCTGGCTCCGATCGGCATCACCGCCTTTTTCCTGCACCACTGGATCGTGTTCGGGAATTTTTTCCTTTATCTCCAGGTTCAGAAAACCTTCGGCCGGGATTTCAAATCGGACCTGGAGGAATACCTGGTGATCCGCAACCACCCCGATCTGGTCCACACGGTGCTCGACCTGTCCTTCACCCTTCTGGCAATCGTCTTCGCCATTATGGCATTAAGGCGCTTCCGGCTCTCCTACGGACTGTACATGCTGGTTTCGCTGGCGGTGGCCCTGAGCACCGGCACCGCTCTGGGGATTGCCCGGTATGCCATGGTGATGTTCCCCATTTACCTGATCGGGGCCGGGACCCGCTCGACCCTTGCCCGCAATGCCTGGATATTCGCTTCGACCCTGCTCTTGGCCCTGAATATCACCCGGTTCGTGCACCATTACTGGGCCGGATGATTTTCCGGCCCGGAGGCCCCGCTAAGCCCATGGCGACCGCACTCGAAACGACAGCACTCCGCCATCAGCCCGCCAGCCGCACGCCGCGGGTCAGCGTCGTCGTCCCGGCATTCAACGAATCGCAGAATATCCCTCTGCTTTACCAGAAGATCGCCGCGATACTGCCGCAGGCGGGCGCCCGAAACTGGGAGTTGATTTTTGCCGATGACGGCAGCCGGGATGCCACCTGGTCCGCCATTTGCGCGTTGGCGGCGCAAGACCCCGGCGTCCGGGGCGTGCGACTGTCGCGCAATTTCGGCCACCAGTATGCGCTCCTGGCGGGTCTGGAGGCCGCTACGGGCGATGCCGTGATCATGATGGACTGCGATCTGCAGCATCCGGTGGAAATGATTCCGAGGATGCTGGAACGCTGGCAGGCGGGGTTTCAAGTGGTAAAGACCATGCGGCAGGATGACTGCCAGATCGGTTGGTTCAAGCGCTGGACATCGCGGGCCTTCTACCGGCTTTTTTCGGTGCTGAGCGGCGTCAACCTGCAGCCCGGCTTGGCAGACTTCCGGCTGCTCGACCGCCGAGCGCTGAACGAACTGTTGCGGTTGAGGGAGGAGGGGCTTTTCCTGCGCGGGCTCACCGAATGGATCGGCTTTCCGTCCTGCGTCATCCCCTACCAGGCCGGCCAGCGAGCGTGCGGCCGCTCGCAATACAATTTAAAAAAAATGGTCCGGCTTGCCTGGAACGGGGTGAGTTCTTTTTCGATCACGCCCTTGCGAATCGGAATTCTCATCGGATTGATCGGCAGCCTGGTTTCGCTTCTCAGTCTCCTCTATGCCTTTTTCGGAAAAATCTTCGGACGGGGGATCGTCCCCGGCTGGGCCTCGACCCTGATGGTCATATCGCTGCTTTTCTTTTTGCTGTTCGTCTATCTCGGCGTTCTGGGTGAGTATGTCGGCCGCATCATCATCGAAGTGCGGCAGCGCCCGCGTTTCATCGTCTGCGAAACCACGGGCCTTGACCCACCCGGCCCCATGCCTGATGACGCCATCCGACGCTAACCCCGCTGGCACCGTGGTCGGCCCCGGGCATGGCCCCGCCACCCGGCTGATTGTCAATGCCGACGATTTCGGGATATCCGAGCGCGTCAACGACGGAATCATCCTGGCTCACCGTACCGGTATCGTGACGGCGACCTCCTTGATGGCGGTGGGCCGCGCCTTCGAGCATGCCGCAGACTGGTGCCGCCGGATCCCTTCCCTGGATGTGGGCATTCATCTGACCCTGGTGGCCGAAAAACCCCTGCTGCGCAAAGCGTCTTCCCTGATCGGCGACGACGGACGCTTTCCCTTGGGCATCGGCGTCTTTCTGCGGCGCTACTTGGCCGGAAGCATACGGATGGCGGATATTCGGGCGGAGCTTTCCGCTCAAATCGAACGCGTTCTGGATCATGGGCTTCGGGTGACGCATCTGGACAGCCACCAACACGTGCATGCCGTTCCCGGAATTGCCGAGCTGACCTTTCAGCTCTCAGCTCGCTACGGCATTCCGTTCGTGCGCGTGCCGGTCGAGGATCTGCACATGGACCGGCCCCTTCGATTTCACGGATTTTCGCGCCTGGCCGGGGCCATGGCCCTACGGGCGTGTTGGACGATGGTCCGCTTTTCAGGGTCCGCCGCTGCGAGATCCCCGCGGCTGCGCTTTTTAGGGTTTACAGAGGGAGGTCGGCTGAATCATGCCCGCCTGCATCGGATACTCCAGGCGCTTCAGCCGGATCGAACCTATGAGCTGATGTGCCATCCGGGATTCACACCGGATGAACCGGATGTGAAACGCTGGAACTACCATCATGAGCAGGAGCTCCAGGCCCTCACCCACGGCCTGATTCGGTCCGAGGTCGTCTCTCGCGGAATTCACTTGTGCAGCTTTAAAGATTTGGCGTAGTCAAATTTTTTGCCCCACGAAGAGATAGTGGCTGATCCAGGCAGCAGATGGCAGTGACCGCTCTTCGACCACGGCGAAGCCGGCCGCGACGATTGCCCGCCGATAGGTTGCAGGCGACTCGAAGTGCGGGCGGTCGCCCTGGGTGATCCCGAACACGCGGACCGAAAGCCCCTCCTGGGCCATAATCGCCCAGTACTTCCAGCGGGGTCGATCGACGACTTCCTTGACGATCAGCCTTCCGCCCGGTTTCAGGACCCGCAAGCAGCCCTGCAAGATCCCGCCCCACGCGGCTTCGCGGACCGTGTAGAGCACATCTACGATCGAAACCGCATCGAAACCCGACTCCGGAAAAAGGCTCAGGCTTCCGGTTGAGAACTCTGCGCCTGGAGAGGCGGTCCGACGCGCGGCTGCGATCTTGGCCGAATCATGGTCGATCCCGTGGATTTTCAAGGCTCGGTGGGCCGGGTCCCGCGACAGCAGGTTGATGAGCAGTCCGTGGCCGCAGCCCACGTCCAGCAAAGCCCCGGTCGTCGGAAACCGGTCCACCAGCGGTTTGAACGGACAGGTCAGGGCGCGCACCACCACGTGCAGCCGCGTGGCCAGCCCCTCGCCCTTATAAGCGGTCCATGCCGTCCGCACGCTATCCATCGCGTTCAAACATCGCCCAGTATTGTGCGCCTACGGGCAGTCCATGCAGTTTTTTTTCAATTGCAGCCCACACCTCGCAACGCAGCCACCGCGGAGGGAATAGGTTCACATAGGCATGTTGAATCGTGCGGAATGCGTTGTTCCGAAACAATGTTTGGGTCGTGTTCAGCGTCAACAGGCGTGCGTCTTCGTCAAAAGGGCACATCTTGACGAGCACGCGGGCGGCGGGATTGAACGGGTTGTGCTCCCAGATGACCAGCCTGGATGCGGGTTTCATCCAGTTTCGCAGAGCTTCCGCCGTCGCCGTCCGTTCGGCGGGAGGGATGTGATGAAAGACATGGCAGCTGATCACGAAATCGAATCGGACGTCCTGCGGCAGCTCCTTCCAATCGCTCACCAGGCAGACGGGGGCATTGGCCAGCAGGCTTTTGGCTTCGTTGATGGACGCCACCGATGGGTCGAAGCCGTAGATCCGCAAACGGCCCTCTGCCACCAACGCCTTAATTGCGCTCGAGGCCAGCAGAAAGTTGAGCATACGGCCGTTGCCGCATCCGAAATCCAGATAGCAACACTCTTTGCCGGCGTATCTTTCGGCAATCCACCCGGTGACGTGCGCGGCCCGCTGGTGGATGAAATCGGCGCTGTGGACCCCCGGCGGCAGGCTGCGCTCGTGAATGCGTTCGTAGTCGCGTGCGACCCGGTCAAAAACATTTTTCCCCATTCTGAAACAACACCTCTCCGTTGACGATGGTCAGTTCCACTGGCACGGACGGCCATTCGCCCGCGGGCGTGGTGAAAAGGTTGCGCGCGAAGACCGTAAGGTCCGCCCAATGGCCCTCGCGGATTCTCCCGACCCGGTCCTCGCGCCCGGAGACCCAGGCCGGAACGGCAGTGAATCCAGGAAGACTTTCCTCGAGCGTGAGGCGCTGCTCTGGAAACCACCCTCCCGGCGGGTGGCCTTCGGGGGTCTGGCGCGTCACTGCTGCCTGGAGGCCCAGGATAGGGTCCATGGGCTCAACCGGCGCGTCGGATCCGAATAAAAGCGGGATACCCCGCATCCATCAGGGACCGCCACGCATATCCGGTCCGACACCGCGCCGCACCCCAGCGCTTCTCGGCCACGCACCAATCGGTGGAGACGAAGCGCGGCTGCACCGATCCCACGATACCCAATTCCCGGAACAGGGTCAAATCCTGAGGCCGATAAACCTGCACATGCTCGATGCGGTCGCGCCGGGGGCCGGGGCGGGCTTTCCTCGCACCGGCGATAGCCAGGAGGCAGTGGCTCACCGCCTTGTCGCCGATCGCATGGATCCCTACATGGAAGCCGCGACGATAGGCCAGCTCGATTTTTTCCTGCAACCGCGGGAGATCCAGCACCGCCAGACCCGAGTTGCCCGGTTCGTCGGTATAAGATTCGTGCAGCAGCGCTGTTCCCGCCCCCAGGGAGCCATCGGCGTAGAGTTTCATGTGCCCGGCCCAAAGACGTTCGCTCCCCTGGCCCGGCCGAACACCGTTCGCGGCGGCCTCGTCCAGGTCGTCGGGCGGCAGCAAGTGGTACACGCGCACCTTCAGTGCGCCCTCTCGGTCGAGCGCTTCGAAGGCCTCCCACTGTTGAAATCTCTCGCAGGTGTGCACTCCGGTGATTCCCAGCCGCAGCGCGTCAGCCTGGGCCAGGAGCACCGCCTGCTTGCGCTCCTCCAGGGTGGGAACGGGGACACATGGTGGTCATGTATGCCGGCCGGGTGGTGGAAGAGGCTTCCACCGCGGCGCTTTTCGAAGAGCCGCTGCACCCATACACCCAGGGGCTTCTGCGCTCCGTGCCGCGCATTGGTCAGCGGGCGAAGCTCGGCCGGGAGCGGCTGACAGAAATCAGCGGCATGGTGCCGAGTCTTTACGAGTTGCCCGACGGGTGCACCTTTCATCCCAGGTGCCGCGAGGCTGAGAAAATCTGCCGCCACCAGGTGCCGCAAATCAGGGAACTAGCCGGTGGGCGGCGCATCCGCTGCTGGCGCAGGCAGTGACGGGGTCCATGAGCCACCTGCTCGAGGTAGACAACCTTAAAGTGCATTTTCCCGTCAGGCGGGGCGTGCTGTCCCGCACGGCGGGCTATGTCCACGCCGTGGACGGGGTCAGTCTTCACGTCGCCAAAGGGGAAACGCTCGGTATCGTGGGCGAAAGCGGCTGTGGAAAGACGACAACGGGCCTGGCGATCCTGCGCCTGCTTGAGCCGACCGGCGGGCGGGTGAGCTTTGAGAACGCCGACATGGCCGCCCTCAACAGCACCCAGCTGACCGACCTGCGCAAGCGCATGCAGATCATCTTCCAGGACCCCTACTCCTCCCTCAATCCAAGAATGAGCGTCAAACGCATCCTGGGTGACCCCATGCGAATCCATGGCCTTGGCAACCGCCGGCAGTGCGAGGAGCGCGTCACCTACCTGATGGAAAAAGTCGGTCTGACCCCTGAGCAGGCCAACCGGTATCCCCACCAGTTTTCGGGCGGGCAACGCCAGCGCATCGGCATCGCCCGAGCGTTGGCTCTCTCGCCCCAGCTGATCATCGGGGATGAGCCCGTTTCAGCTCTGGACGTGAGCATCCGCGCCCAGATCATCAACCTGCTCATTGACCTGCAGCAAGAACTCGCCCTTTCCTATATCATCATTTCCCACGACCTGGCGGTCGTTGAGTATATATGCGACCGAATCGCCGTAATGTATCTGGGCAAAATCGTGGAGTTGGCCCCCTATAGGGACCTTTATGCCAACCCGTGCCATCCTTATACCCAGGCGCTGATGTCCGCCGTACCCACGGCGGACCCGCGGGTGCGCCGGCAACGCATCATCCTGAAAGGCGACGTACCTAACCCTATCGATCCGCCCCGAGGCTGCCGTTTTCATCCGCGCTGCCCCCACAGGTTCGAGCCCTGCGCTGAAACCGAACCGCCGCTCAAGGAGGCCGCCCCCGGCCACTCGACGGCCTGCTTTCTACTTCAATAAACTCCGGGTTAGGCTCTCCGCAAAGCACAACCCGCTCAGGAAAACGCGCATGAAAAGTCGGCTACCCCTTCCCGACCGCCTTTTTGTATAAGGGCGAGATTTCACGCAGGGTGGTCACGACATGTTGGAGGGACTTCAGGAAGCGGGCCACATCGGCCTCGGTGTTGTCGATGCCGAAGGCGATTACCAGCGTTCCCTGGGCATCGGCGTGGCTCAGACCGAGGGACAGCAACACGTGGGAGGCGCGCAGGGAACCGGTTGCGCAGGCCGAGCGCGTGGACACGCCGATTCCCTCGTCATCCAGCATGAGCATGACGCTCTCGCCTTCGACGTACCGGATCGAGGCTGAAACCACATGCGGCAGGCTGTGCACGGGATGGGTGTTGATGATCACCTCGTCGAGGAAGTTCGGCAACTCGCGCAGGAACTGGTCCTTCAACCCTTTCAAATAAGCATGGCGCCGTTCGATGTCGCGCAGGGCGATCTCGGCCGCCTGCCCCATTCCGATGATGCCGATCAGATTCTCGGTGCCGGCGCGCTTATTGTTTTCCTGCACCCCGCCGTCAAAGATCGGAAAGATCTTGACTCCGCGTCGGATGTAAAGCCCCCCGACACCGGTCGGACCATAGAAGGTGTTGGAAGCAAAGCTCACCAGGTCGGCTCCGATCTGTTTGACGTCGAACGGCATGATGCCGACCGAGTCCGCGGCGTCGGTGTGGAACAGAATCTTCTTCTCGCGGGCGATTCTGGCGATGTCCTCGACGGGTTGGAGCGTGCCGGTCTCATTGTTGCTGTGCATGACGGAGATCAGGATGGTATCCGCGGTGATGGCTTCGGCCACGTCCTGCGGCCGGACCCGGCCCTGCGCGTCCACCGAAAGGCTGGTGACCGTGAAGCCGTCGGACTTCAGGCGCCGCAGACTGCGGATAACGGCATTGTGCTCGATGTTGGTGGTGATGACGTGCTTGCCCTTGTCCGCGTTGGCCAGCGCGACGCCCTTGATGGCGTGATTGTCGGCCTCCGTGCCGCCGGAGGTGAATACGATTTCCTTGGGCGCATCGGCGTTGATCAGTTGGGCCACCTGCTCACGGGCCTTTTCCAATGCGGCGGCGGCCTCCTCGCCGGCTCGGTGCTGGCTGGATGGGTTGTGGTAATCGCGCTGGACAGCCTCGATCATGACCTGTTTGACTTCGGGCAGCAGCGGATTGGACGAAATGTGATCCAGGTTGATGTATCTCATACGGTAGCGCTCTCCTCCTCCGACCGCAGCATCAATGCTCTTCCTTCAGGTCGTGCTGGCAGGCCTCGCAAAAGCTCACGCCTTCATCGATCTCTACATCGCAGTACGGGCAGTAACACTTGTCTCCGTGGGAGTGTTCGTGCTCGTCCTTGCGCTTGAGCTCCGGTCGTTTGATACCGGCCTTCCGGTCTTCGTAGTCTTTAATGGCCATCTGCAGGGCGTCCGCGCCCAAATTGGAACAATGCAGCTTGTTTTTCGGCAGTCCTTCCAGGGCTTCGGCCACGTCCTTGTTGGTAATTTTTTTGGCCTCAGACAGGGTTTTGCCCTTGGCGATTTCGGTCAGCATGCTGGATACCGCGATAGCCGACCCGCACCCGAACGTCTGGAACTTAATGTCGTCGATGCGTTCGTCCTTGATTTTGAGATAGATGGTCATCATGTCCCCGCACAGGGGGTTGCCGACTTCACCGACACCGTTGGCATCCTCGATGGTACCGACGTTCCGGGGGTTGCGGAAGTGATCCATCACGACCTTGTTGTACATCATGGACTCGTCTCCTCTTGCGCTGAACATTCCGAATTTGGCGAAACGATAAGCACGCCAAGGGCTTAGTAAAGCTTGAAAAGGCTTATAGCCTGATTTCAGTCTGTTTCGCAACCATCTTCACAATAGCCCGCCTGCACCGTCGGAAGTCCCATGCCGGAGTTGATGCGGCGACCGCCGGCGGCGGGTACCCACAAAGTTTGACTTCCAGAGGATATCCGCATAAAGCTTGAATCGACGGCGGCCTTGGGTATCCACCCCCTGGGCGCGTCCATTTTTGCCCCTTGAAAAGGTGCGTAAGATGCACCCGCCCGGCGGCATCGATAATGCTCGCCGGGTCCGTCCCAATGGAGCCATAACGTTGCATGACCCTTCCTCCACGAGTTAAGCTGGCGCTGGTGGCGGTGGCGATTTTGCTCTTCTTGCTGGTGGCGTTCATAGTGGTTCTGCCGGGTATTTTGCTCAATCACCCTGATGCAAGAGCCGCCATTCAACACCATCTCAGCACTGCCTTGGGCGGGGAAATCGGCTTCGACCGGGTCAAACTCAGACTTTTCCCGTGGGTTTGCGCCACGGTCGAACATCCGCGCCTGGACGTACCCGACAGAGTCTCCGCCCAGGCAGAGGAGATCCACCTGTGTCTGAAGTTCCTGCCGCTTCTAACCGGCAGGGTGGTGCTCGACTCCGTCAAGGCGCAGTCGCCTGAAATCCATCTGCCGATAGCCCGGATCGATTCCACCGGAGGCGGCCTGGGCTTTCCGGACCCGCGCCTGCTGATGGCACGGATGGCCGACCGGCTGAAGCAGATCCCCGGATCCGTAATTGAGGTCGCTGACGGCCGGGTCGAGCTCGAGGCGGCCGACGGAAGACGTTTTGAATTCCGCAACCTGAACCTTAGGCTTCATCCGGACGGCGAACGCATAGAATGGTCGCTTCGATGCGAATCCGAAGCATTTGAGAGCTTTTCCTCAGGCGGTCTATTGGAGAAGAACTCCCTCCGGGGAACCAGCGCGATTCAGTTCGTCAATCTCAGGCCGCATCGCCTGCAAGCGTTTTTCCTGCCGGATGCACCCTTTCAAGTTCTCGATGGGCACGTTGACCTGGAGATGACGGTGGCCCTGGAAGGCCCCGGCCGGGCGACCGCCACGATTGGGGGAAAAGCGCCCGCGCTCGCTTTCGGCTACAGCCACCGAGTGAGCCAGCTCAGCGTCGAACGGTTCGCCGCCCAACTGGAGTTTTCAGAAACCCGCCTGGCCGCTTCGGTATCTGAGCTATCGACCCGCACGCCTCGCGCAGCACTCGAGCTCGCCTTCGTCGTCGACGAGAAGGCTCATCCCAAAATTGAAATCGACCTCAAGGGCCGCGGCGATCTTACCGGCGCGCGAGACTTTACCCTGTCCATGTGGCCTGAAACACCGGAAGCCTTGCTCATCTGTGACATCCTGCGCAGCGGAGAAGTCCCCCAAATCCACGTGAACCTGCGCGGGGACACATGGGACGACCTGACCGACTTGGAAAATCTTCAGATCAAGGGGCGCCTGGAAAATGGTAGGGTGTATCTCCCGTGGATCGACCTCGACTTGAATGAGGTTTGCGGGAATGTCCTGATCAAGGAAGGCGTACTGGAAGGCGATGGCTTGGAAGCACACTACCAGGGCATCCGCGGCGAAAACGGTAGGCTGCGTGTGGGCCTCTCCCCGACCGACCCGGTTCTTTGGCTTGACATTGATGCTCGCGCCGAGCTCTCGGCGCTGCCGGCGTTCCTGGTGCGGGTCGTCCCCGATTCCAAGTTTCGCAAGGAGGTCGCCCGCCTCCAGGAATTTTCCGGCACGGCCCAGGGAAGCCTGCAGCTCAACGGCACCCACGCGGACGTCAGGGTCGGGGTGCAGGCATCCGGACTAGACGTGAAGGCCCGCCACCAGGGCATCCCCTACCTGCTTCGGTTTCAAGGGGGCGAGTTTTCTTATGATGGCGATGCGATCACCCTGCGCGGGGTGGATGTAGCCGTTGGCGACTCCAAGCTGTTCAAGCACGATATGACGATCGCGCTCAACGGCGATCTGCTCATGGAGAGCAGCTCACCCAAGGCCGTCATCGATTTGGCGGACGTCTTCAACCTGTTTCGCGACCTGCCCCCCTTCAACCATTTGCATCGATTGGAGGGGATCGCTACATTTGACAATTGGCGCCTGAGCGGTCAGGCCTTTGACCCGGCCACATGGAAGCTGATGTCCGGCGGAACCCTCCAGGATCTGGCCGTCGACTCGGAGGTTCTGCCCGGCCTTCTCAGCCTGCCTTTAGGCAACTTTGACTGGCGCGAACGGACGATCCGCTACCAGGGCGCGAAAGGCTCCATCAGCCGCTCCGAAATAAATGGGCTTGAGGTCCAAGCGGATTGGACGGGGCCGCCCCGCATTCAACTGCGAGCCCTCGAAATGGACGCTCTACTTGAGGATATCCTCCGGCTCATACCCTATTTCCCGAGGATCGCCGCCTATGCAGCGGCGCTTCAGCCATTGGAGGGCACCATCCGGATGCGGGATCTACAGTTCCAAGCGAACCTCCTCCCGGAAGGTGCGAGGGTCGACCTATTTGAGGCCGCAGTGAAGACCTCCGTCATCGCGTCAGTCCCGTTGGGCCTTCCGTTGACCTTGACCTCGGGCGAGATCGGCTGGCATGGCTCCACGCTGACACTCCATATGGCGCAGGCATCCGTGGGAAACTCCGTCGTCGAAAATCTCTCGATCGCAGGAGACTGGGGCATCGACGGGGATCTGGAGTTGCGCGCCGATAAGATCGCCATCGAATTCGGCGAGGTCTTCCCACGCATGTTGTCGCGGTCTGGCATGGAAAGTCTCCGCGACGATGTGCGGGACCTCCAGGGCCACCTGACCGCATTTCAGGTGCGGCTGGGAGGGCCGGTCCAGGACCCCGGCAGCTGGCGAATCCATGCGCTATCTGAGTTCAAGGACATCGTCGTGACCACCACCTTCCTGGATGATCCGATCGAGCTGCCCATGGGCCGGCTGACGTTCTCCAAAAACGACGGACAGGAAAACGGGATATCCGCCATTCACCTGGATTCAACCCGCATTCGCATCGGAGCGGACGCAGCCGTCCTGACGGGCGATATTGCCCTTTCCGCCGCCGACACCATGCTGGATCTCGATATCCGGGCCGAGGCGGTTGACTGGAAAAAAATCGAGAAACTCTCTGACCGCATCGCCAAACATCGCCAAGCGGAAAGCCGGCCGGTGCACGGGCGCTTGGACCTGCGGGTGGAGCGTCTGGAGATCGAGCAGTTTAGCCTCAACCCGCTTGATGCGGAGGCGCGACTCACATCGGACGGGACGCACATCAAAATCGAGCGGGCCGGCCTCTGCGGCATGACCTTCATCGGCCGACTAGCCTTCAACGACCCCTTCGTGGACGCCTATTTGGTTCCGGTGGTCGACGTCGTACCGCTGGACAGCGTGGTCTCCTGCCTGACCCGCGAGACGAGCATCTACACCGGCACTTTCAACCTGAACGGAGCGCTCACGGTCAGGGCTCGACGCGAAGACATCATCAAAGCCTTGAACGGACGCCTGACGTTAGTGGCCGAAGACGGCACCATCCGCCGATCGGTCCTCTTTGCCAGGCTTTTCGCGCTGCTCAACCTGACCGAGATCTACCGCGGCACCCTCCCCGACTTCGACAGCGAGGGGCTTGACTATAAACGCCTGAGCGCATCCATCGAGGTGCAGGATGGCAAGATTCGCTTCAATGACTGGACGATCGACGGCCGCACCCTTTGGATCGGCTCCCGGGGTGAAATCGACATCGCCACTCAACAAATCGACTTCACTATCATGGTCTCGCCCTTCAAGACCATCGACCGGATCATCAACTCCATCCCCGGCCTGCGCTGGATTCTCGGAGGGCGGCTCGTCGCCATTCCGATGAGGGCCGTCGGCAGCTTGGAGAACCCCGAAGTGGTTCCTTTGTCGCCTTCGGCGGTGGGAACCAGCATCGTCGAATTGATCGAACGCACGCTGCTGCTGCCCATCCAGGTCATCCAACCGCTGGTCCCCGGCATGGAAGCGACTCCGAGAGACACGATCAGCCGCTGACCGCCTGCCAGGCCCAGAGGCTTGACTTTATCCCGATCAGCCTAACCTTTTCGCCCATCAGCACCACTCAACCGAACGTCAATCCCTCTATGGCAGAGGGCAATCAGGAGGTCGACAATGGCATATACATGCAAAACCTGCGGCGCCGTGGCGGATGAACCCGGACACTTGTGCAATCCTTGCGGGGACAAGAGCAAGTGCAGTTTCTGCGGTGCTCCGTCAACGGACACGAAACACGTCTGTAAAGACAAACTTTCCGCCATGAAGTACGTTTGCAGCGGATGCGGACGGGTGGCCATGGAGCAGGGCCATCTTTGCAATCCGAACCCCATAGGATAGCCGAAGTCAACCAACCGGCGGGCATTCCGGCCCGCCGGTTGCGCGTCTCATGTAAATGCGAACGCCGGGAGTAAGGCCTTGCACGATTTTGACGAGGTAGTGGATCGAGGGGGGACTGCCAGCGAAAAATGGGACAAATACGGGGATCGAGACATCATTCCGATGTGGGTGGCGGACATGGATTTCCGTTCGCCGACGGCGATCGTCGAAGCGCTTCGTCGCCGCACCGAACATGGGGTGTTCGGCTACACCGGTGCCCCGCCCGAGTTGACCGAAACCGTCGTGCAAATGATGCAGCGCGATTACGCCTGGCGTATCGAGCCGCAGTGGATCGTCTGGCTGCCGGGGCTGGTGACCGGCCTGAACGTGACCTGCCGGGCGGTGGGCGCGGATGGCGATGAGGTTCTGACGCTGGTCCCGGTCTATCCGCCGTTCTTGTCCGCCCCGCGCCATTCAGGACGGGGGGTGGTTCGCGTTCGCCTGCACGAAGAATCCAACTGCTGGAGCGTTGATTTCGAACGGCTGGAAGCCTCTGTGACATCGAAAACCCGGCTTTTCATGCTTTGCAACCCGCACAACCCCGTCGGCCGGGTGTTTGACCGGTGCGAACTGGAGCGGCTGGCTGGGCTGTGCGTGTCGCGAGGCATCGTGATTTGCGCGGATGAAATCCACTGCGGGCTGGTTCTGGATCCCGACAAGCGTCATGTCCCGATCGCCACGCTCAGCGCTGAGGTCGCACAGAGTACCATCACTCTGATGGCGCCGAGCAAGACCTTCAACCTGGCAGGTCTCGGCTGCTCGTTTGCCGTCATCCCGTCCGAGACGCTGCGGCGTCGATTTCTGCAGGCCAAAGCGGGAATCGTGCCGATGCTCAATCCCTTCGGCTACCTGGCCGCTCAGACGGCCTACACCCAGTGCGAGGAATGGCGGCAAGAGCTCATCGCTTACCTCCGGCGCAACCGCGAGTTTCTGGCCGAGGCCCTGCCACAAATGCCCGGCGGCCTGTCGATGGCGCCCGTGGAAGGCACCTATCTGGCCTGGATCGATGTCCGGCAGGCCGGAATCGACGAGCCGGTGGGCTTCTTCGAAGACGCCGGCGTGGGGCTTCAGGACGGCCGCGACTTCGATGGTCCGGGATTCGTACGCCTCAACTTCGGTTGTCGTCAAGCTCTGCTGCAGCAGGCCATCGAACGGATGACCGTTGCGCTCAAGGCCCGTTTCAGGGGTTTATCTTCGTGAACGCGGCCCCTCAGGCGAGATGTCGGCCATCCGGATGCAAAGGTTTAAAACGAGTAGGCGCCCACGTATTCGTTTATTTTATCAGCCGGCGGCGCATGAAGATCAACGCCAGCGTGGTGAACAGGAAAGCGAAAACAGCCAGGTAAACGACGCTGAGCAGCGGCACGGTTTCACATCGGCCGATGCAGACCAGACGGGAGAGTTCGACCAGGTGGTAAAGGGGGAAGGCAATCGCCAGCGGTTTCGCCCACAGGGGCAGATTGGAGACCGGGAAAAACGTTCCGCTGAATAGAAACATGGGGGTCACGAACAGAAAAATGGGAAGATTGAACATCTCGATCGTCGGAATGATCCCGGTGAAGAAAAGGCCGATGGCACCGAAGGCGATCCCGCCGAAGAAGGCCAGGGGCACCGCCAGCAATCCATGAGGGAACTGCACGTAGCCGAACGCCCCCAGCACGCCCAGCATGATTCCTGCGGCGGCGGCGGCCTTGCTGGCGCTCCAGACGATCTCGGCGATGATGATCTCCTCGATGGACAAGGGCGTCGCCAGCATGCCGTCGAAGGTTTTCTGGTAATACATCCGCACAAAAGACGCGTAGGTGGTCTCGAAGAAAGCGTTGTTCATGACCGCGGTGGCAATCAGCGCCGGCGCGATGAAAGCGGTGTAGGAAAGCTCCGCTCCGCCGTAGCGGATGTTGCCCACGATCCCCACGAAGCCCAGACTGAAGGCCGCCATGAAAAGCAGAGGCTCGAGCAGCGGCGTGATGAAGTTGACTTTCCAGATTTTCTGGAACGTGACGAGGTTGCGCCTCCAGACCTTCACGAATCGCCAGGATATGACTCCAAGTTCCATGATGCCTATGAATGGTTCAATGGTTGGGGGGTGGGTTCGCCGGGGACCCGGACGGCCCCGCAGACCCTCTCGCCTCAGGCCCCCGATTTTTCATCCCAACGGCCTTGCTACTCGCGCAGCTCTCGGCCGGTCAATCTCAGAAACACGTCCTCCAAGGTCCCGTTGCGAAAGGTGCATTTTTCGTGGCAAAAATTTTCCTGCACGGCAGCGCTCAAATCGTTGCCGTCCGGGGTGTAGAGAATGATGCGCTGGTCGAGGTCGTCATGCGGGACCTGCTGGGCCTTGAGATAGTCGCGCAGCGCCTGATCGGGTCCGCCGATTTCGATCACGTGGCGGCCGACATGCTTCTCGATCAAATCGGCGGGGGTGCCGTCCACCAGGATCCTGCCGCTGTCCACGATCACGAGCCGATCGCAGAGACGGCTCGCCTCCTCCATGTAGTGCGTGGTGAGGACGATGCTCAACCCGCTCGCCCTCAGTTTCTCCAGGCGGTCCCATACCTGGTGACGCGACTGGGGATCCAACCCCGTGGTCGGCTCGTCCAGAATCAGCAAGTCGGGTCGGTTGATTAGCGACCGCGCCAGGATAAGACGCCGAATCATCCCGCCGGACAGATCCATGACCCTGGCGTTGCGGCGGTTGGACAAAGCAAAAAACTCGAGCAGTTCACGGGTGCGGGAAGCCGCTTCTTTGGAAGGGATGGAAAAATAGCCCGCGAAGACCATCAGGTTTTGCTCGACCGTCAAGTCCGGATCCAGGGTATTGTCCTGCTGGCAAACCCCGACCCGCGCCTTGATCTTGCGCCAGTCCCTTGCGATATCCATCCCGAAGACGCGGATGACCCCGCGGGTCGCAGGCGAGAATCCATAGAGCATGCGGATGGTCGTGGTTTTACCGGCGCCGTTGGGGCCTAATAGACCGAAAAACTCTCCCGTCCCCACCGTGAAAGATATCCCGTCGACGGCCGTGACGTCTTGATACTTCTTGAAGAGGTGCTGAACTTCGATAATCGGTTGCATAGCAAAGGCTGGGGTCCATTTCTTTTTCGGTCCGGCGGTCATGGATCCGAGAGCTACCGGCCGAAGCGGCACTATGTCACTGTCGACCGCAAAAGGCAACCCGGCGGCATGGCTGGAGGCAGAGCCCACTGCGCCTGGAGGAATGTGGCTTACACCCGATGCGCTCTGCGCCAAGCGCCATGCCAGCCATTGCCAGTTACTTCAAGGCCGAGAAGGGACCGGCATATCCGGTGAGCTCG
This sequence comes from uncultured Desulfatibacillum sp., assembly GCA_964570965.1. Classification (GTDB taxonomy): domain Bacteria; phylum Desulfobacterota; class Desulfobacteria; order Desulfobacterales; family SpSt-501; genus SpSt-501. The sequence goes on along the minus strand of CAZNAX010000002.1, from coordinate 14,981 downwards.
ACATACCCCTGGCCTTCGATCGGGCTGCCGCCCTTGACGCCTTTGGCGGATACGCTTCCCTCCCAGTAGGTGACGCCCGTGCTCGCCGAGGTCCGCATTTCCTGGTCCTGCAGACTCGACTTCACATCCACTTCGATTCCCAGCAAAGGGATCTTGATCTGCCACCCCGAGGGATAAACGGCCCCCGATGTCTTGCTCCTCCATGTATCCAGCACACGAACGTCGAAATAGCCGCGGTCGAGATGCCGCAGGACCCCCAACGAATCGATGTAGCTTCCGCTGGAGGCCGGGTTCAGCCCTCCGTCCTCCTTGCGCAGCAGGAAGATCATGAATTCGCTCCGATCGGCCAGCTGGATGCTGAACCAATCCCATCCCACCGTGCCGGGCTCCAGCAGCGCCGTGCTGAATTCATGGTCCATCCAGCTTTCGCCCTTCACGGGAATGGACTTGCCCGCGATGGTGATGGAACCGCTCGTCTCCAGCCGGGTGAACGAATAGTAACAGCTGGCTCGCTCCGGGGTCGAACCCTTGCGGCTGTAACCGTTGAGCCCGTGTTTAACCGGCGGCTTGGCCGGCTTCAGCTCCAGTTGAAACGCGAAATCATCGCCGGCAACCGATAGTTTGTGGGAATCCGGGAAGATGGCGGCGCTCCAGCCCGGAAGGAAGAGCGTCACATCCGGGCCGTATTGGACCCATCCCCCGATTCCCAGACCTTCCAAACCCTCACGGCCGACCCTTTCAGCCTGCAGGTGGCGTTTGGCCGATATGTCCGACACGGCCGCGTGGCCGATATAGATTTGTCGGGAGCGCCAAGCCGAAGGAGGATCCGGCCATCCGGCCGAACCCCCGAAAGGCGTCAACTGATAGCGAAAGAAGGTGAGTTGAAAACCGAAATGCCGGCCGGTCTCCGATTTAAGGTTGCCGGTATAGTACCACCATTCGTTGCGGAATCCCGGGTGCGGTGCGTGGTCCCGGGGGAACTCCAGATTGCAGGGCCGGGTGACCTGGAGAAATCCCGAGGAGCCGTCCGCGGCGGAAACGCGCGTCCCTCCCAGCAGGACGACCATGGATGCAAGAATGAAAGCGCAGGCGAATCTCATTTGAATCACACAAACCGTTGGTGGGTTACAAAGGCCTTATCGTTCGCGCAATAAGGCTGCCGGTGGCGTTCGGAATACCATCCGCACCGCCGGGACCGCCGCCGCCAGCGCCGTGAGAATGATCAGCGGCAGCGAAAAAGCCAAAGCGCCCCAGTCGACCACGTACAAGAAGGTCCACCCGAACGATTGCCGGTTGATGACGTAGACCAGCATGTAGGAAAGGATGAACCCGCAGGCCAATCCCGCTAGCTCTCCGGCCACTACCAGGAAGGAGGCCTCCCAGAAAATCATCGCGCGGATCTGGCGCAAACTTCCTCCGACGGCATACAGGGTGTTGAGCTGGCGGGTGCGTTCCAGCACCATGACCGTCAGCGTGGTGGTGATGCCCAGTACGGCCACGGCCAGGGCGATGAGCAGCAATACCGTGGTGATGGCGAACGTCTCGTCGAAGATCCGGAGCACCGATTCGCGCAGATCCTTGCCGCTGACCATGTCCAGGGTGTCGCCCCAGCGCTGGATGATGGCGTTGCGCAGGGCGCTCACCCGGCTTTCTACCTCCGGGGTGCGGTCTCTGAAGAAAAATCGCACCCCGCTCCATTGAGGGTCGTGGAAGCGCTCCTTGAAGTGCGTCCAGGAATAGAACACCACCCCCCCGTCCGTACGATAGTCTCGAATGATACCGACCACCGGAAGCTCAATGCGCGAGCCCTCGATCTGGGTCCGAAAAAGGTCGCCGAGGCCGAGGCCGGTGCGGGTGGCGAACACCTCCGATATCAGAACACCCTCCCCCTGGACCAGCAGCGGCCGGGTCTGCTGGGGATCGCCCTGCAGCCACACGAAGCCCCCGTGTTTCAAGAAGGTCTCCATGCCCATGGCCTCAAATTCATAGGGGAAGTCGCCATAGTTCATCTGATAGCGCCGGCTTGGCACATAGTCGACACCCGCATCCATTCGTTTCAGCTCGGCCACGATGGTCTCGGGGATCGGGAAGCGGAAGCGGTTGACCTGGCCCATCTTGGTGGTGACAAACAAGTCTCCGCTGACGGTCTGCCGAACCCATAGTTCGACGGTGTGGCGGAAGCTGTGGATCATGACGACCAATGCCGTAAAGAGGGCCACGGCCGTTATCAGCGCTCCGACGGATATGGCCGTGCGGGCACCGCAGTCCCGCAGGTAGCGGCCGGCCAGATAGGCCGGAAGACCGGCGAATCGGCGCAGCAGCGGCGCCAGCCGCTGGCCCAGCCGTTCCAGCATCCAAGGCGAAAGCAGCGCGAAGCCGATGAAGAGCAGCAGAATCGCTACGTATCCCGGCAGAGGGATTCCGGCCACACCGGGCAGCAGCGACAGGGGAATGCCGGCCAGGATGCACCCCAGCGCCCAAAGGGCCAGGTGCCGGACCGAGCGCCGCCTTCCAACGCCGGCCTGGGAGATTTCCATCGCCTCCTTGGGAGGAACGGCCATGGCTTCTCGGGCGGGCTGCAAGGCCGCGCCGGCGGAGGTCAAGAGCGTCACCCCGAGGCTGATGGCGATCTCCAGCGGGCTGAGCACGAGGCCTTCCACCTGGACCCGCACGAACAGCGTGGAGATGGTCTGGCTCACGCCGTGGAGAAGGTGCTTCACGAGAAGCGAACTCAGCGGAATGGCGAGCAGCCATCCGCAGACGCCGAAAAGCATCCCCTCACAGAGGAAAAGCATGAACAGCGTCCGCTGTGAAGCGCCCAGGGACCTCAGAATCGCCAACTCCCGGCGCCGTGCGGCCACGTTCAGTGCCACCAGGCTGTAAACCAGGAACATGCCCACGAACAACGAGGCGAAACTCAGCACCGACAGGTTCAACTGGTAGGCCCGGATCATGGCCGTACCGCTGTCCCGCGCGGCCGATGGCGAGCGCAGCTCAAGCTCCGGCGGCAGCCTCCGGGCGAGATCATCGATGTCTTGCGGAGTCGCCTTGGACTTGAACGTGAGATCGATGCGGTCCAGCAGTCCGTAGAGACCGGTGAATTCCTGGAAGGTCGCGATGTCGGTCAACGCCACCCGCCCGCCCTCTACCAGCGCCAGACCTTCCGGCATCAGGATGCCGGCCACCCGAAATTCAGCCGAATTACGCGTGTGTTCTAGCTTCAGGCGCGCACCGGAAACGGTTTGCAGCTCGAGCGCCAGCGGCTCCGTGAAGATAACGGTGTAGGGATCGCGGATCAGATCCAGCCAGTGCTCGGTGGCCTTTTCCCGGTCTCCGCGAATCCGCCACTTGCGGAAGGACTGGTCCAGCAGCGGATCGATCCCGATCATCAGAAACGAATCCCCCGGCACGCCGGAGCGCCGAACATAGGTCGTGAGCAGCGGCGAGAACTCCTTAACGGCCGGGTGGCCGAGCAGGACGGGCAGAACACCTTCGGGAAGGTGCCCGCCGGGCCGCACCAGCACTTTCTGTGCCGCGCCGGCAAAAAAGTCCATGCTGCGCACGAATGAGCTCAGGGATGCGTGGACCGCCAGCCGGACGCTGGTGAATACCGCCGCCCCGAGGGCGATGCCGAGCAGCACAACCAGCGCCCGCCCCCAATGGGTTCGGAGATTGCGCAGGCTGAACCACCGGAAAAGACGCAGGAAGAACATCAGCCCTCGCCTGAGGGGTCGGTTATGACGCCGTCCCGGATCCGAATATGGCGGGTCGCCAGGGAATCGGCCAGATCACTGTGCGTGGCGATTACGACCGTGCGCTGGAAGCTGCGATTCAGCTGTCCCAGAAGATCGATGACGGTCATTCCGTTGCGGCTGTCCAGGTTCCCGGTCGGTTCATCGGCGAGGATGAGCGCGGGCTCGTTGATGAGGGCCCGGGCAATGGCCGCACGCTGCATTTCACCGCCGGAAAGCTGGCCCGGGTGATGGTCGCGCCGGTTCTTGAGGCCCAGCCAGTCGAGCAGCTCTATTGCCCTGCGGCGGGTTGCTTCGGCATCCTTTCCGGCAAGCAAGGCCGGCAAGGAAACATTTTCGAGCACATTCAGGGTCGGGAGAAGATTGAAAGACTGAAAGACCATACCGACGACCTCGCGCCGAAAGCGGGTCAGATCCATGCCATGGCTGTTGGAGAGGTTGTGCCCCGCGACCGAGAGATCGCCGGAAGTGGGGCGGTCCAGGCCGGCCAGCAGGGACAGCAGCGTGCTCTTCCCGGAGCCGCTGTTGCCCTTGAGAACCACCAGTTCACCAGGCGCCACATCCAGGTTGACCTGGTTGATCCCCACCACCGAGCCGTCGCCCAATGGGTAAATGCGGGTCAGATGGGCCGCATGGATGACCGATTCGTTTGAAGCAGATGAAGGCATTGAGATCCCGATTTGTCCAGCAAGCCAATATATGAAATCCGAAGCGCCAAGCTCGAAACAAACTCAAATGGTCAAATAACCGTCTACTCGCAAGGGCCCATCCTAACCAAGTTCAAATCAGGGCAAGAGATATCCCTTCTGAACCGAATCGTCGATCAGGGTGCGCACGTAATCCCACAGCAGCGGCGCACCACGCTCCACCGGCTGCATCCGCCGGACGACCTGCTGCCGGCGGATGCCGTGTTGACGCCAGACCTGCCCCTGGGTGAAATAATTGTGCAAAAAGGCCTGAAACCGGTCCATGGCGTGGGCATAGTGCGCCTCAGGGGTCTCGGCGTCCTCGAACTCGTCCCACAGGTTCCGGAAGTCTTGAACTTGATCGGCCGGCAGCAGACCGAAGATACGCTCAGCGGCCCGGCCCTCCCGCTCGGACTGGTCCGCTCCGGCGTGTTCGTCGTAACAATAGGTGTCCCCCGCGTCGATTTCCACCACGTCGTGGAGCAGGAGCATGCGGATCACCCGGCCGAGGTCGACGCCGCTTATACCGGCATATTCACAAAAAATCATGGCCGAAAGCGCGATGTGCCACGAATGCTCGACGGAGTTTTCATTCCGGCTGCGGTCAAGAAGGATCGTTTGCCGAAACGTATGCTTCAACCGGTCGATTTCGAGCAGAAACTCGACTTGTCGCTTGAACCGATCGCTGTTGCCGGGGATCAACCCCGAGTCGACCTGGATCTTTGCCTGCAGCTGCAAATTCCCGCCTTCTCTTTCGCCCTATACTTGTTCGTGTTCCGTATTTGGTTCCGGCCCGCCCAGCGTGATCGTCAATCTTGGCTTCAGACCTTCCGGCCCCAAACGGCATACACCGGATCGGCATAAGGTATCTGACCGAAATACTTGTCATTTCCCGGCCGGGTCAGACCTCGCACCGAATACGTCTCAAGGTCCCTATATTTACCTGAGTTCAGGAAATATTCAAGCACCATTCCTATGCGTTCGAACTCGTGCAGCTCCGGCCAGATGCGGATGACCTTGGGAGGGAACCAGCGGTTGGAAAACGTTAGGATGAACCGTCCATCGGGTTTGAGCACGCGGGCGACCTCGTCAAAAACCTCGAAGGGCCGTACCAGGTACTCCACCGAGACGGTACAGACCACCGTATCGAAGCGCCCAGCCCCAAAGGGTAGAACCGGCTTGAGATTGAGGTCGTGAACCCATCGCTCCGTGGCCCTCGGATTGGCATTCATTTCGTCCAGATTCATTCCGAGTAAGGCCAGAGACTTGAGCGCGAGGTCCTCCGGCAGGTGGGAGGTCCAGCTTCCCATTAGGTCGAGAACGTCCGTGCCCGGAGGAATCAGACGGCCGTAGATTCCCGCAACGACCCCGATGGCTGCACCGTCGATGTGGTTGACCAGCCGCGGCCGCTCGTAGAACATGCCGTCCTCGTTTTCATCCGCCCGCGCGAAAGGCCGGTCGCCAAAAAATTGCGTCGGGCCGCCGTTGGCTCGGGCCTGCATGCCCGGGCCGGTCAGGGCCGTCTCCAGCCAGTCGACGGTGGTGCCACCGTGCTCCTCGAACTTGGTCCTCGGGTCTTGAATGGAAACCTCGAGGACCAGGTTTTTTCCGGACAAAGGATGATTGAAATCGGCGGAGAACCACTCCGTTTCTATTCCGGTGCATCGAAACGGTTGAATGTTCTCCCGGAAGACTCCGGGCACACCCCGCAGGATGCCGCGCGGGTAAAAACGCCCACAGCGCGGTTCGATCTCGATTCCCGCAAACCGACGCTTCTCAACATCCGCGCGTTGCACCCGGTAAACCCCTGCGGGAGTTACAGCCGGAAGCGCCTGACCAGGCTTAAACTGCAAAGCAACCGACCGGACGCCAGGCTGCTTGGCCATGGCTTCCTTTAGACCGGCCGGCAGGATATCCCTCCAGAAATTCACACGCTGGGCGTGCTGGCAGTCGGTGTGCCGGATTCCGTCGTGCTCCCAGCTCACTCTGAAATCCATCGTTGCCAGCGCATCGTCGAAGATCTTCATCAAAACCGCCTTTCCATACAGCCAGCAGCCTTCGAGCCGCGGGCCGTGCTATTCACAAATTTTTCCGTTAGGATAAGAATGCAACTTATATTTGCCAATGGGAGGCCGGCATGTTCTCGACAGGACGGCTTCGATCTAAACGCGTAAGGGGGGGCAAGCCCTTCCGCAGGTCGACGGCACCCCCTTTAACGAACTTTGCTCCTATCGCTCATGAAAAGTCGACAGGGACGAAGTCCGCATCAGGCAAGCTAAAAAAGCGCCCATAATGGACTCCAGCTGCTCTTCCCTACGACTGCCGCTGGAAGCGCAGGGCACGTCGTATTTTGCTGCGCCTGATAGTAGTTCTAACTTTTTCTGAATGTTCATTCTCTTATGCTGCGAGCAGTGACGTTGCTCAGCCTATGGAATAAAAGAATCAAAGGCAGGGAAAAGCAATACCGAACGATGGTTTCAGCGGCGCTGGCATAGCGGACATTTTAAGATTCAACCTATTGATATTTAGCATTAAATATTTTTCGCCCGCTTACCCTAAAAAATGGCATGAGTTATGCTTTCGGTGGCACAGCCTTGCGGTTCTGAGCTGCAGCCAAATCGGCGAAGCTGTTTTATCAATCAGTGAGAGAAATATATGCCACTACCCTTGGGACACCTCGCAATTGGACTGGCCACCCACGAATTGGATTCAGGCCAATCGGCCCTCGGCCGCTGGAAGCTTTTTGCGGCGATCCTCGCCCTGTCCAACCTTCCCGATCTCGACGTCGTCTTCGGCCTTCTGTTAGAATGGAACGGCAGCGCTTTCCATCGCGGACCCACCCACAGCTTGTTGTTCGCACTGGTGATGGGACTTCTGGCATCTAAGGCTACCGGAATATGGACGTGGCTTCCGCGGTTGGGATTTCCAAGCTGTTTCGCATTGATTCTATCTCACGTGGCGGCCGATGCGCTGCTTTCGACTTCAGCCGTGTCCTTCTTCTGGCCCTTCGAAGCCAACTGGTCGGCCGGGCATAGCGGGTGGGGCGATGTTTTCGGAATGGTTTTGAAAGGGAACGCTCAGGATGCGTGGATTATCCTGGGCGCTGCGGCCGTCATCATGGCCCAGCGCATGACGCGCTTCCTGCATGCCGGCCGGATTCTGCGACTGCGCCGCGTCAGCGGCCAACCTACCAAACCTATGTCTTGATTGCCCGTCGGTAGTAGAACGCCTCCATCAGGTACAAAGAACCTCCACCTTGCGGACATAAGCGCCGATGTCGCACTTGCGCTCCAAGCCCGAGGCCATCATGCTGCGGACCTTGCCGTAGATGGCCCGCTGAGGCCAAGCGCGGTCGTGGTTTCCATAGACCCAGGCCACGCCGGCGTAGGAGTTGGGATCGCGGCCGTCCACGAAATATTTGTTGTTGAGCGCCAGAGTGGTTGCGAAGCCTTCTTCCGGCGCCCGCGACCACTCCAGGATTTTTTTCCCCCAGTACATGCGCATGTAGTTGTGCATGAAGCCGGTGCAAACCATCTCCTGCATGGCGGCGTTCCAATAGGGATCGTGCGTTGCGGCATTTTCGAGCTGCGCCGCCGAGTACATGTATCCGCGCCGATCGCGGCGGTGCTCGGTCAGGCTCTGCCGCGCCCAGTTGGGGAGGCAGGCATACGAATCGTAGTTCGGAGTGAAATGGGTAAAGTTGCAGGCAAGCTCGCGGCGAACGATCATTTCTTCCAGGAAGGCCTCCTTGGCTGCCTGAGGGCCCGAAGCTTTTGAGATCTCCATGGCCAGGTAAAGCGGCGAGATCTGCCCGAAGTGCAGGTACGGGCTCATGTGGGAACTGTCGTCCGTCTGGGGCTGGTTATGGTTTTCGGCATAGCGCGTCAGGCGGGTTTTAAGGAATTCGGTGAATCTCCGCCGGGCCTCGACGGCGCCGCCCTTGAAAATAGAAGCTACCGGCCCCACGCTCTTGTCTATTTTTAGATTCTTCAGAACTCTACTTATGTCGTCGAGAGCGAGACCCTGAAGATTTAATTCGAGCGTCCGCCGGCGAACCTTTGCTGCCGGCAGATCCACCAGATAGCCCGGCAGCTGTCGGCGAATCCTGGGCCGCAGCGTGCGGGCACCGATCTCGGCTTTGCCCGAAACCGCCTCTACCGGAACGACCACGTCGCTTTCCACCTGAACTGTTCGGCAGCCGGCCTGGCGCGCCACCTGATCACGCCAGACTCCTTGATGTCGCAAATACCCCCGGTCGCAAACTATCAGGCTGGCTTCGCGGCCGAGGTCCAGGGCCACCTCCGGCGGCGACCCGTGGCGCAACACCATGCGGATGCCTCTCTGTGCGAGCGTCTGCGCGGTTTCCTTGAGGCCCTCGAGCATGAAGGTATAGTGCCGCAGGTTGGCCTCGGGATAGTCGTCGGTGAGCCCGAAAGCGACCACCACCCCATGCCCACGGCGAGCGGCTTCGCGGACCGCATACTCGAGCGCATGATTGAATTCCGCCCGCTGGGACTGCTGCATCCAGTAAAGCACGTAGCGGCCTTCAACGACCGGCCGGTCGTTCAGTTGCTGGATTCGCGTGCCTTGAATTCCCGATGCGTTCATGAGGTCGGCATTCCTGCTCGATTAGACAAATGCAGGCCTCAAGGCTTTCTCGAGGCCTGCATTTGTTTGCGCAGCTCCAGCCAGTCGTGCAGGTCCATGATGGCTTGGTTCAATCGGTAGCGGCCGTCGGCGAAAACACCGTAGTCGCCGCCGCAGCCCATGGCCGAGGCGAAGCGAATGGTGTTCGCGTAAATCAGCCAGGTGTCGGCCCAGCGCCGCTCGATGCCCTCGTCGAAGGGGCTGGCCCTCTGTTCGATGCCCGCAGCCAGTCCGGCCGCCCAGATCTCTTTCATGATTCGCGTCGCGCTGAGGGTCTTCGCATTGGTCTCGTCGAGGGTTTTCTCGAAACGCGCCCACTGGCCATCGACCCAAGAGGTGCCATGGCAGTTCAGGCATACCGCTTGCAGAGTCTTCCGGCGCTGGTCCATCTCGTCTTTGCCGATAAGGTGCTTGACGGCAAACCCGCCGTCGAGATCGGTCGGCAGCGGTTGGCCGTGCTTGTTGCGGATGGTAGTGGTGTCCGGCTCAATGGGATGGGGATGCGCATAAATCAGGCCGAACATGCGCCAGGGCAGACGCTCGTTCATCTGGTGCGAGCGCTGGACCACCACGTCGCCTTCGGTGTTCACCAGCAGGCTGACATGGCAGACGGCGCAGGTGGGAGCAGTGAAGTCCTTGCCCACGGTCCAGGGCACGGCCTTGAACTCCCAGTCTTTGTTGTGGGTTGAAAAAATGTTGCCGTGTTTGCTCGCTTCGTAGACCTTCGCGACGGGCACGTCCGGACCGACATGGCACTCCTTGCAGGTATAGGGCTTGCGTGCCATTTCAATGGAGAATTGGTGCCGCGTGTGACAGGCGGCGCAGGAGCCCAGGGTGCCGTCCAGGTTGACCCGGCCGACTCCCTGGTTAGGCCAGCCTTCAATTTTAGGGAATTCGAGCTCGCCGGCCAGCTCGGTGTTGCGGGTCTCCTTACCCACGACCTTGAGATGGGTTCCATGGCAATAGTAGCAAGCCTCAGCCTGGGTGGAGGCATGAGCCGGTTGGATGGTGATCTTGCCTTTTTTGCGCTCAATGCCGCCCAGAATGGTGTTCTCTAAATCGTTATACAGCTTGTTGCCGGCCAGATTCTTGTAAGCGTGCGACATGATGTTCCGAGAGTACTGCTCGGCCTCCTGGGAATGGCAGGTACGGCAGTCGCCGGGACTGACGACGGTGTGGATGTCGTAGCCGTTGTGCTCATAGGTGTCGGCATGTTCCTGGGGCCGAAGCATATGGCACTCGGCGCATCCGACCGCTGTTTCCCGGAGGACCTCCGGGACGATCGGGTTCGACACCTTCAGGCCGAGGCCGCTCACCGCCATGGCCGACTTCGGGCTAATCTGGGAGTGCCGACTGCGCTGCCAATCCGCGACGATCCCCGGATGGACGACCCGATGACATTCGATGCAGGCCTGGGTGGCCTCGCTCACCTTCACCTCGGAAGCCGCTATCACCGCAGGGACAAAAAAAGCCGCACCCGCCACTATCAGCGAAACGATGGATTTCATATTCGACCGTCCTGTAGCAAGTGATTGGGGAGATGAAAGCAAATCCAGCTCGCGGTTCGGACCGCAGCTATTCTGGCAAAAGCAAACAAAAAAGGCAACGCATAACGCGTTGCCTTTCAAAGCGGCTTTGATCGTTCGGATATCAACCGGGGATCGACACGGGAGCGTATTTTCCGATGTAGTCCATGGTCTGCTCGTATTTGCCCCGCATGTCCACACTGCCTTTGTCGATGTCTTTCTTTTGAGGGCTCCATTCGGTCGGGCATTCGTTTTTCAGCTGCTCGATGCGATCGGTCATATCGCTAACGAGCATGTTCAAGTCCTGAATGTTGGGAAGGACCTTTTCCCTTTCCTTGGATCCGAGGCTTTCAACCTTGCGGGTCAGATCGTAAATTTTGGCCTTCCACGCAATCAGTTCCATTTCCATCCCCTTGCAATAATCGACCACGTTCATGGCTTCCTCCTTCTTTTCCCGGGTGTGATGTCGAGATATTTTTAAGAACGATTATCGTCCGTTGGGAAAACCTTAACCACGTCTAGAGGCATGTCAAGTCCGGCATCGGTGGGCCTGGCTGGCCCTGGTATCATAGGCGGTATCACAGCCAGAGGATTTCATGCTTTCATTTGCCCCACCCGTTTCTCCACCTCCTGGATGGCGCGGAGCAGAACCCTCTCGTCCACCGGAAGCGAAAGGTTATGGGCAGAGCTTCCCTCGGCGCAGGTTCGGCGAAGCCCTTCCCTGAAAAGCGGATCTTCCAGGTCATGAATCCCCAGCTCCGCCAGAGTCACGGGAAGACCGAGCTGCGAGAAAAAAGTGATCAGCTTTTCCAATTCTGCTTCGTTTTTTTCCAGGCACGATTGGACCACCAGACCATACGATACCACCTCGCCGTGGAGCTGATCGTGCACCTGGGGCAGGACCGTCAACCCGTAGAGCAGTGCGTGCGCCAGCGCGACCCGGAACGTTCTCCCTCCGATGCCGCCGATGACCCCGGCCATTAGAATGCTGGCCTCAACCATCTTCTCCACGGCTGGAGAGTTTTTACCGGTGTCCACGTCCTGTTTGGCTTTCAGGCCGCATTCGAAGATCGTTTCATTGACCTGGGTTGAAAGCGCCAGGGCCGCCTGGAGCGAAGGCGATGGATCCGGCGTCTGGTCGTAGGTCGGTTTGCCCTCATACCATTTTGCCACGGTATCTCCCATGCCGGCGGCGAGCAGCCGTGATGGAGCGGACGCCAAGATCGCCGAATCGACCAGCACCAGCTCGGCGGCCTTGCCGTTGATGGTATCGGTGCGGATGCCGTTTTCATAGATGACCGACACCGTGGAGGCGGCCGAGCAGGTGGCGGCGCTGGTAGGGATGGTCACCAGCGGAAGGCTGATCCGGCCGGCAACCGCTCGGGCCGTGTCGATGGCCTTGCCCCCGCCGGTCCCCACGATGAAATCCACTTTTTCGGAACGGCCTATTTCAGCCACCCGCGCGACCTCAGACAGGCTGCACTCCGCCCCAAACAAAGTGAAACAAGGGGTAAGACCCGCTGACAGCAAGGGGTCCTCCAAACGGGGGCGCAGGATGGAAAGAACGAGTTCGTCGCACAGAAACATGGGCCGGCGGCCAAAAGCTCGCAGCAGGGAGCCTGTCTCGGCCAACAGCCCCGAACGCTGGATATATCGTTTGGGGCCCAGATAAATGTCGGTCATTTCCAGATCTCCATTTCATGCGGGGTTGCGTAGCTTCAGCGCCACCGGATACGGATTCAGATACGTCTGCTGCTGGAGGTAGGGCTGGTCGTATTTACGCACGTAGTGGTGCAGCAGGGTGACCGGCACGATCAGCGGCAGATGCTCCTTGCGGTACCGGTCCAGGACCTCCAATAGCTCCTGCTTCTCGTCGGATGTAAGCTGCTGTTTGAAGTAGCCCATGATGTGCTGCAGCACGTTCAGGTTCTTTACGCGCTTCTCGGCCCAGGCGGTCATGCGTCCGGTGTGGTCCACTTGACTGCCGGTGGTCATGAAGCGAGGGTTCTCCGGATCACCCACGAGCCGGAAGCTTTCACGGGGGACGGGGAAACCGGCTTCCACCTCGGGGCAGACCGGCACAAAGTCGAGGTACTCCCCGAGCGTGCCCGTGAGCTAGCGGTCGTGCTTGTGGCTGCCGTCGAAACGCACCGGTTGGCCGAGAAGGCATGCGCTGACGCCGATCCTGATCCGGTTTTCCATGCGAAACCCCTTGAAAAAATACTTCCGTGTCCCTGAGATGGCCATTCCATGGATAGCATAAAGATGGTAAAAGGGATACCGGCAACTGAGACGCTGGAGGCAACCCATGTTGGTTGAAATGAAGCAGTTGGTGCAGGAGAAAAACATCTGCGTTCTGGCCACGATAGAAGGCAACAAACCCTACTGCTCGCTTATGGCCTACGCCACGAATGAAGACTGCACCGAGATCTACATGGCAACCCACCGTTCGACGAAGAAATTCAGGAACCTCACCGATAACCCGGCGGTAAGCCTTATGATCGATGCGCGGGAAGAAGCTCCGCGCAGTCATGCACGGGCGCTCACCGTCGAGGGGTCCTGCGCGCGGATCGAAGATGGCTTCCAAAAACAGCTGGTTCGCAATCGACTCCTCTCCATTCACCCCCATCTCAAAGAGTTTCTATCGCACGGTGAGATCGAACTGATTTGCGTGAGGATTAGATCCTTCCTTCTGCTTAAGGGGCTGGCCGATGCTTACCACGCCATCCTTGAATGAAAACCGCACCTATTCTCCAGATGCACCAGCAGGAGCGCTCGTTGTCATTGATCCGCGATGCGGGGATGGTGCGGCCTTTCAACATCTGCGTCCGGTGGCGCACGCCCTTGCAAGATCCTATCGAATTCCTACGTTTGCCCGCCGCCGATTAACGGCAATTCCTTTTCCAGATTGAAAAATACCAAAAACTTGGGCTCCTCGTTGTCCTCGGTATATTTGCGGCGCTTGATCTTCTGAATGAGCTCGGGGTTGCTCTCTTCGCGCAGCTTCTTGAGAAACAGGCGCTTACCGTTGTAACCAGGTCCGTTTTCGACGAAAAGGAAAGTCGCATAGGGATTGGATTGCAGGTTGTGATGCGTCAACCGATCACGCATGATGAAGGCCATGCTGCCGTCTTCCATGAAATGCGGACGCGAATAAACAGCCGCATCCACCCTGCCGGAACTGTCCGCCGTGGCCAGCACGCCGATGCCTTTCTTTTGGTCGAAGTAGTCCTTCAAAGCCATGAGTTCCATCCTCCTTCGATGGGCTAGCGTTTCATCTTGACGAACCAATATAATGCAGGCGCTTGAAATGCAAAACAGGCATCCGGTGCGCGGGTCATTTCGCCGTCTTCGGGGATAGGCCTATATAGGAAGGCTTAAAATATACCTGCCACAAAAATATGAATCAGGGCCGTCGGGACCCGAGGGTCGTCAGGTACACCCCTGAAGACACGAGAATCGCGCCGGCCAGCAGAGAGACGGTCAACGCTTCGCCCAGGATCAGAAACGCCAGAAAGACCGCACTGACCGGTACGAAATTTATGAAGAGCCCGGCTCGCACCGGCCCGATGCGTTTTATCCCTTCATAGTACCATACGAAGCCGAGCACCGTTCCAAAAAATCCCAGGTACAAGATGCTGGCCCACGCTGATAGCGAATAGGCCCCGAATTCCCCGAGGCCCTCCAGCACCGCAGGGGGAAAAAGGCAAACTGCACCGATCACCGAGCTGTAGGTCACCGCCGCCAGCGGAGACAGATTGGCCATCACGGACTTACCGAGCAGGGAATAGGTCACCCAGCTGGCCACACAGCCGAAAATGAACAGCTCTCCCCACCCGAAGCCTCCCCCCAGTCCGGAAACAAAATCCCCGCGGGTGATCACGGTGATCGCACCGGCGACTGAAATCAGGATGCCGGTCACCTTCATTAGATTGAGGCGCTCGCGAAATATCAGGGCGGACAGAATCGCGATAAAAATCGGATTGTTGGCAATGATGATGGATGCGCGGCCGGCCTCGATCAGCTTGAGCCCCTTCAAGAAAAAGACATTGTAGAGGAAGATCCCGGTCATGCCCATCAGAAAAAGCGGGAAGAGAAGGTGCGGTTTCGGCAGGGCAAGTCTCCTTTCGATTCGCAGGGTAAAGGCAACCAGGAAGATCGAAGCGACCAGAAACCGCAGAAATGCTCCGGAAAAAGGTCCGACCTCCATCGCCAGCCTTCGCCCGGCAATGAAAGTCCCGCCCCAAAAGACAGCCATCAATAATAGCTTCAGGTAGGTGTAGACCATGATTGGAACCTACGGGATCGACGGTACGAGCGCGAGTGATTAGCACGAACATCGCAGATTGTCCATCATGACGCCCCGTGCA
>CAZNAX010000001.1:0-173992 GCA_964570965.1 uncultured Desulfatibacillum sp. | reverse complement strand
ATCGGTGTTCATCCGATCGGCTAGTCATGCCTCCTCTCTCGTTGACACGGCAGGCGTCTGCAACTAATCTGGACTCATGCAACGGAAAGGCAACTATCAACAGGCAGGACCGAAGAACAATCACTGGCGTGGAGGAAGATCACCAGCCTACTATCAAAAGTTGGCCTATGATCATTACGGTCACGTGTGTCAACTCTGTAGAGAACAGGCTGTGCTCGTCCATCATAAAGACGAGGATCGGAATAATAATTCCATCGGCAACCTCGAACCACTATGCAAGAGGTGTCACC
Organism: uncultured Desulfatibacillum sp.; assembly: GCA_964570965.1. GTDB lineage: Bacteria > Desulfobacterota > Desulfobacteria > Desulfobacterales > SpSt-501 > SpSt-501. Next base: position 173,702 of record CAZNAX010000001.1, on the reverse strand, counting down.
AGGTCCTCGTCCACAACTGTATTGATAACCTGCCTAATGAAGTGCATTTCAAGCCAAAGAAGTGCGTCCAGTGCGGTCGCACGTTTCGACCGACAGGCCCACGAAGTACTCGCTGTGACAAATGCCTGCCGGAAAAGAACCTGCGAGAGCGGGATTGGAAGAAACGTCGCAAGCAGACGAAGGGATAGTCAGCGCCCACAGCAATGTGGGGATCACGTGTTGAACTATGGGAAGGCGAAGAATAGCCTAGCCAAAGAACTCGGCTTCATAGACGAACTAGCTGCGGAACATCCAGAGTGGGATAAGAAGACGGTAAAGATCGAAGCAGGTAACAAGGCACAAGATCTGATCAATAGATACTTCGAGAGGATACCTGGAGCATCTGAGTTTATAAAAGGCACCTACCGAAAAATTGCAGACACCAAGTATGTAGAGACCTATCTTGGAAGGCGTCGCCAGCTACCAGACATCATGGACTGGCAGGATCAGGAGCATCATAGGTGGGAAGCGCTCAAAGAAGGTCGTGATCTGTGCTGGTGCGCAGAGTGCAAGCTCTCTCGTGATGGTGATCGTCAAGGACCGAATACGATCATCCAAGGCACAGCTGCCGACATCTGTATGTGCGCAATGATCAGAATAGAAAACGATCAACGCCTGAAGGAGCTTGGGTACGAAATGCTTCTGCAGATACATGACGAGATCGTTGGTGAGTGTCCAGAAGAGAATGCAGAGGAGGCTGCCAAGATAGTTCAGTACCATATGGAACATCCCTGGATCACACTCAGAGTTCCGCTGAGGGCAGAACCTGGTATAGGCAACAACTGGGTGGAAGCAAAAGTATGACACGAGACGGTCTATACAAGGCAGTGCACAATGCTCTAGCTACTTACTACGGTAGTCGCCTATCAGCGGCCGACGTGAAGAGAGTGATCGATGAGGCTTTCGTTACGATCATAGCGGCTACTCTACAAGGTGAGAACGTTCGTATTCTCAACTTTGGAGACTTCCGCCCCTACTTTCGGCCACCACACCCTGCGTACAACACAAAGATCCAAGGTCTGAAAATGACCAGACCGTACGTAAAGATCGCATTCAGATCGAGTCAGACATGGCGACTATCGCTCCAACTATCACTAGTCAAAAGAGGAGGAAAGCTCATGGAAAAGTACGGATACGAACCTGAAAAGAAAGATCCAAAAGTGAAGGAAGCGGCTGCATCTGGAGTTTGTCCAGTGTGTGGGGAGAAACTAGCAGGGAAACCGCCTGCCTGCCCTATCCACGGCAGCAAACCCTTCGAGAGAAGAGAGAGCGATGGCTTCTAGAAAAGCCAAGAAGATCAAGAAGACCGAGAAGATCGAGAATCCTGGCGACCAGTTTGATCTCAACAGACTCCAGATTCCAACAGAGATATTCCTGTCTGGAATGTCGCTGGATGCACTAGTCGCCAGGGTGAACAAACAAGCGAAAAGGACAGTGCTGAAGAGAGCTTCGGAAGCCGGTAATCCATTCCTTCTCCGCAGGCCATTCGGCATTGCCTCACTAGACTGCGCCACAGGTGGAGGAATACCGGCGGGCGGAGTGACTCAAATCGCAGCTCCAGAAGGCATAGGGAAGAACTCCCTATGCAACAGGATCATATCGCAGGTACAACAGCTGTACGGAGAGCAGTCCTGCATAGGGTGGGTATGGCTCGAAGTTCCGTATGATAAGCCCCACGCACGGATCAATGGTGTAGTCGTTCCGTCCTCAGATATGGATCTGATGTTCGAGAACAAGGAGCGCGAGAAGCGGGGTCTAGCTCCACTATCTGAAGACATCATCGCCAAGAGACGATCTAGCATTGGCGAGTTCATCATAGGAGATGAGGGTAGTACCGAACGCAGACTTCAGTCAGTGATCGACTTGATCAGTGAAAACCGATGTCAGATCATCGTCTTGGATTCTATAGGATCGGTTGTTAGCAAGTATCGTGTGGAGACTGACATGGAGGACGAACCGAAGCAGTCTGCATCTGCGGCTCTGCTGTCGGACTTCATGCGACTATGCTGGAACAGCTTTTCCAACCCATCCAATGGAACGATGAACATGACAAGTTTGATAATGATCAACCAAGTACGCGCTAACCGCAATAGGCGTGGTGCGTACGATAAGGCGTGGACAGTTGAAGGACCGTGGGCCATAAGACACGGGAAGCTTCTGGATGTCACTCTTAGCAGAGGTGAGCGCCTACCTGCAGATAGGAAGAAACCGCTCGAGGGCAAGTGGGTCAAGTGGGAAGTGATGAAGGGCAAGGTTGGCTGTCATGAAGGCGGGAAAGGAGAAGTGGCCTACTACTTCAAACACGGCTTCGACGCCTATCAGGATGCTGTAAATACGGCTGATTCCATGGGACTGCTGATACGACAAGGGCAGCGGCGTGATCTGATCAAACCTGATGGGGAAGTTGTACTTGAATTGCTTCCCTGGGGAGAAAAGGGAGCGGATTTGGTGAGCGCTCTCTACGAGGATCATAGTCTATTTGAGAAGATGTACTACACATGCCTGGAAGCGGCAAAAGTCTCATGTCTCCACAGGCTGTAGCATCTGCAACTCTGACCCGCTTCGGCTATGGAGCTTGTACTAACTGTCATAACGTTGGCGGCTTGTACGGTCTCTGTGTGTCAGTTGCGAAAACGGATGATAGCGTCCAACTTTACCGCATGGATCAGGTAAAGATGTGTATCAAGTGTTTGGAAGATCAAGTTCCTAGCGTTGTAATACTGCCATCCGACGTGGTAGAGATCAATACAAAGAGCCAGAAGCGTCTGATCAATAAGACTGCTCGTAAGCGTGAACGAGCTTGTGCAGAAGAAATAGGCGGTAAGACTACACCAGCATCTGGATCTGGAATCTCCAAAGGTGATGCTCGAAACGAACACCTAGTGATAGATGACAAGTATACAGCCGCCAAACAGTTCACCCTCAGAGAAGCTGATACGATAAAGTTGATCACAGAAGCGAAAAGGACTGGGAGAATTGGAGCCATGAAGATCGGATTTCGTACAGGTAAGTCCAATGTAGCTGTGCTGGACTGGGATGACTTCTTGGAGTTGATCAATGGAAGTAATTGAGCTGAAGACGATAGCCGACCTTGAAAAAATAGGTAGATCTACTGTCCGTGAATTCTTTCGCAAGTGGGACTTTGCGGGAGAGGTGCAGGAGTGGGCGAAGGCCGCTGCCATGAAGGGTATGCAGTGGACCACCAAGTTCACGTGGAACGAAGATCGTAATCACTGCCGCTTTCACCCATCTGCATTCAAATACAGCTGCGACATGAGACTCTTTCTGCAATTGATCGGAGAGGAAGAGGTAAAGAAAAAGCAGCCACAGCAGGCCGTCTTCGACACTGGAACTGTCATCCATCTTCAAATGAACTACTACATGCACACGATGGCGATCTACCACAACTTCGTGTATGACGATGAGGTTCGACTATGGAAGACTAGCCCAGTTGCGGACAACTACCGTCTATGCGGCAGCTGTGACGGTGTGATGGAAAGAGAGATCATCCTCGAAGGTGTCAAGTGGGTGATCAGAGTGATCATAGACTGGAAGTCGATCAATGATAATGGATTCGTAGCTCTTCGTGATAGTGCTGGATCGGACTACGAGAAGCAGATGCACGGATACATGATAACGGGGGACATACCGGTCACCCTTGTCTTCTACGTGAACAAGGACAAATCGATCTTCAAATCGATACCTGTACTATTCGAGAAGCAGAAGATCTGGAATCCGATCGCTGAACGACTAAATAGGATCCTCAGGATCGCCGATAGAATGGAAGAGCCTCCTAAGATGGTAGGCAGGCACTGCTACGGATGTCCCTATCTGGAGAAGTGTGAGCCACGAGGACTGTCATCACAGAGAAGGAGGACTATGGAACCGAGGTTCGCATGACTGAAGGAAGGAAAGCGGCAAAGATCGACCTGAGCGAGCAGGTCATTGGTCTGGATGACGACCTGAAGGAGTATTCTTCCGTCCGTGAGAAGGTACTCGCACGTCTCCAGAAGATGGGATTCGATCCTGCTCCTATGCCACGAAGAAAGGGTCGATCTCTGCTTCCAGAGATGCCCGATAATCCATCTGAGATCTCCAACAAAGAGATCACCGACAAACGTGGTGAGATCATATCGATCTACTCCTATGCTATCGAGATGCGCGCCATAGCAGGCGTGACAGCTGAGGCGTATGAAGAGGCCTCCAAACACGTGCGTGATGAAGTGTTCAAGCAGTCGAAGGGCATTGCCGAAGAACGAAGAGCGAAGTCACGAACCAATATCGACTACAAGAAGCTGAACCTGAAAAGGCTGGAGTGGCAGGGAGTGGCAGACTTCCTCGAAGCCCGTTGTGACACGTTGGACAAATGTGACAGACTACTATCCCGCGATGTCGAGTTCAGGACAAGAGAGTGGGATCAGTATCGAAGAGATCACAACGTCGAGCGCATGAAGAGAAAAAGAGATCAAGTACTAGGTGGGAAGGACACTCTCAGTGACGACGACTCCTAGAAATGTTCCTGAAGACAGTGTGGGAACGCGGAGAGGGAAAGCCTTCTTCAACATCGTTCTCACGCTTCCGCCAACGGACAACCGCATCTACTTCAACCTCAGAACTAGCAAGGGCGGAATAGCACGAGCCCTTACGGATGAAGCTAAGAAGTACAAAAGATCAGTCGCCTCTGCTATCGCTGAGCTAGTCATACGCAGCAAGAATAAGATCGAATTCCACAAGGACGTTCCATACCTCCTCATAGTGAAGCTGTTTTTCGAGCACACGGAGAACAAGGGCTGGATAGAAGGTAAGGCCCAGAATCGTTACAAGAAGATAGACACCACCAATAGGAATAAGCTACTGATCGACGCTATCATGGAGGCCATCGGTGTGGATGATAGTCACATCCATTCAGTGATCCAGTTCAAGCATTGCGATGAAGAGGATTCTAGAGTAGAGGTAGGTCTCTACGAATTGATCGATGACAGCGAAATGACTAGGCTAGAGGGTGGGATCGAAGAGACGATCTGGGGAGTTCTATGGGGCTGAAGAAGAAATGGTACTGGGATACCGTAGACTGGGATGATGAGATCAGTAAGAACGGGATCAATATCGACCCTCGAGACTTGAAGGCGATGAACTCGACTGAGATGATCGAGATTCTCAATCTGATAGGTGTCAGAGCCCACAGAGGTATGCCTAGAAACATATTGGCTATGATCCTTGAGCGTGGAGAGATACAACGAGTTGTACACCCACTTGATCCAGCTCGGAGAAGATTGATGGAGTTTCTGGAAAGGAACCTCCACAAGATTCGAGATCAACTACTCACACACTGCCACAGAAACTGTTTCCGGCATCATGATGCCGAGGTTCTTGTCTGCTACATGGCTAACAAAGCCAGATTGGAAGGAGAGTGACAATGGGTAACAACAAAGAGCGAGAGGCATTCAGACAAGTGATTCTGAAGATGGCCAAGTACCGTCTGCGCCGCGTCATGCACCTTGCGGGCTATACACAGCAAGAGGTACGAGAAGCCGAAATCGCCGGCGAGGACAGTATGATCGAGCTCATCATGACCAAGTTCGATGAGGGCGACATCAACATTCTCAGCCTGGACAAGGACAAGAGCCCTGAGCCACGTAAGGAGGAAAAGAGCCCCAAGCGTAGCTCGAAAGTGAAAGAAAAAGACGAAGACGATGATGATCCATACTCGAAAGTCTTTGATGACGACGACGTCGAGGGTGTCGAGTCAGATCCAGAACCCGATCCAAGTGAGGATCCGCCGGAGGAGACTCCAGAAGACGAGAACGACGGCGTAGAGAAGCACGAAGCTGAAGCTCCGCGCAAAGGTCGACGAGCCAAGCGTGAAGAGTCCAGGCAGGCCGAACCAGAAGCATCATCTGATACATCAGCCCTCGAGGCGAAGATGGAGAGCGTTCTGGATGCTCTCGTTTCCATGGGCAACGCCATCGGAGAGGTTTCCGACAAGGTCAACGCCGTCCTCAAGTTCGTCGAAGACAGCGTTCAATTCGAGGAGGTCATGAAGCTGGCTACGGCTCGGATCTTCAAGATGGGCACCGCAGAACCGCTCAAAGGATTTGCTGATCTCTTTGAGAGGTCAAAGCCCTTTGTGGACAAGCGCCTCGGTAGAACCGACAAAGACGATTGAAGAGATCGTAAGTCAGACGGCGGGACCGTCAAACGTTTTCAGGACGGTGATCCCTGCATCAAATTGACTGACGAGGATCTTAGAAAGATGTCATTGGAAGAGATCAAGAAGCTTGCTACGCTAGTAGGACTGTGCCTGGACAACGTTACAACGTTGGAAAGGGCACGAACTGTCCTCATACGCGCTGCTAGGGAGATCGTGAACTACTAGTACGTTCGTGGTATAAGAATGGTGAGGTGGAGGAGCTAATCCTTTCTCTCTTCCAACTTGAGACCCAGGAGATCGGACGCGCGCAGTTCCATGCCCTGTCGCGGTTCGTGTTCTCCTGGGTCTTCTTTCTTACCTAGTCATGGATCAGTCTGAGACTGCTGAAAGGCCGTAGGAAGCCAGCGCAAATAGGCACCCAGCGACTACCATACCAACCCCTATCCAGAGGGCTGGATTATGCCACCATCGTTCCGATCTGAGCACACGTTCCTCAGCTGCTCGCCATCTCTCTTCGTAGGCGTCTCTCTGCGCCGACATGTGCTCTAGCTGTATCCTGCTCACCGTACGCACATGCTCCAGATTGACCGCGTACTCAGCAACCATACGAAGCGAATCAGCCCACCGGAGTCTGCGTATGGCCCTAACACGAAGGCCGACCTCTACAAGACGATCACGATGTACGAGAGCTCCATCCCACACAGCCTTCACTTGTGCATTAGCTGCTACTGGAATGGATGCTGGAGGATGTAGATCAGGAACCATTTCTGCTTCACCAGGGCTGGGGCACTCGAAGTTGGGCTGAGAGCTGCTGGCATAGTCTTGAGGACCGCATATCGCTTCCTCCGCTGAAGCTGTTGTGGAAATCAGAAGGGACAAGACTACGAAGAGAACTACTAGATCTTGTCGAACCATGCTACCACCTCTTCTAGCGACTTGTCTTTCAACCCTTCAAGCTCTTTCTGTTGCTCAATATTCAATGTCTCAAGGCGTGCTTGATTCTTCTCTCTCAGCTCTTCTAACTTCCGATCACGTTCTTCACCAGCTGCTACGGTAGCATCGATTGCTGTTTCACCAGCATCACCAAGATCTGGAGCAACCAGTACCAACTTCTTTGATCTGCCAGCGATGTATCCGGCAAGAGTTATTGCCGCTCCAATAGGAAAGAGAATCCACTTCCAGTTTCTTTTGGACCAGTAGTACGCCCACTTCAAGAATATGATCATCTGGATACCTCTATCTCTTTCCTATTCCTGATCCGACGTACCGCTGCTGGAATACCCTCTTTGACGACGTGAATAGCTGATCTTAGTACTCCCTTTGGCTCTGTTCTGTCTCTATGCATCAAGTAGTGCTCGCCAAGAAGATGAGCATGGAGATCGCCTTTTCTCCAAGAGTGCGTTCCCATACGTTCTCCCGGCAGTGGTACAGACATCCTAGTCTTTTTGAAACCAAGCTGCTCTAGGTCTCCAAGCTTCTTGGCTCTCACAGCAACGTTCTTGTGACCTAAGATCTCTTTAGTCGATCGGTCTATGTGATTCCGTATACGATGCAATGCTTTATCTGGATCCTTTGGGAGCCACCTTACAAGTGGTACTGCGTCTCCCTCTGCGATCTTGCACAGCTCGTCACGAAACGACTCGATTGTCATCCTGTTGATCACGAGAACTTCCTCTTACCGATCTGCGTCTTTGGCTGCATATCCAGATCGATGTCAATTCCTCTAGCCTCAAGAGCTTTTCTGATCGCTTTGACTATGAACATGGAGAAGATACCGGCAATGGCGTACAGGATAGCCAACGTCAGTGTGGAACTGCTCTCTAATGGAGTAGGTCTCGGCATACCTGGTAACCAACCGAGACCGAATCCCATGAGAGCTAGCATCGGAACCTTGAGCGCTTCCATGAGCTTCAAGAGCTTCCGTAGCCATCTCAGACTTGGTCTACCACCCAAGATCCATAGGTAGTGACCAATCCCTTCCCATTCTCTGATCCCATTGAACAGACCGAACATGAGGTAGATGGCAAACGTAACCAGAAGGAACTGCCAGCTTAGGAAGATAATAATGATCTCATCCATGAGTGAACCTCCTTAGTGGATGGTATCACGCGGAAGCTACTCAGTAGGATAGGCGGGAGTAGTCTGTTTGATCAGAACATTTCCAACATCTGCACCAAGAGTGCCACCGCCACCAACGACTATAGTTGGTGGGCCGGCTAGTAGTGTACGTGCTCGCATGATGTTCCCTATGCACGTGCAAGTCTCTGCTGGGCCGTTTATGCCGTCGCTATCAAAGGCGATCAGTCCGCTCTCAGTCGCGCAATCGCCATCAATGTCCACATGACAGTTGACCACCCTGGAAAAGAACGAATTGATATAGATAGCACGCATATCAGTATCTGGCGTTGTCATATATACAGTTACACCGTTGACGATCACACCAGAACCGTACAACGCACTGATCGCGTGTATTGGGTACTTCAGTGCATCCACCACGGTATGCTCTATGTGAATCTTGCCGTTCTGCACGATGTTCTGGTGATCATTATCCGCAGAACCGATCACAATGACTCGAGACACAGTACCCTGATCAACAGCCTTCAAATAGATCTGAAAGTCCTCGAAAGTGTTATATCGACCCTTTAGCAGAATCAGAACATTGGTATAGTTTGTGACCATGGTGGTCTTCACTTGGAATTTCACGTCATTGTTCATCACAAATCGACGAACTATGGCATTACCATCCATCGTAAGCAGCATGCCGTGTTCATACGGGGCTGGTGTCTCACTATTGAAGTAAGCGCTACCATCATCGAATGCGATGTGCAGGCCGTCTATCACTGCCGGGAGATCAGTGGCTACATCAGTCGTGCTGGTATAGTCAGCAGTGTTGTGGACAAAGACTACTGATCTGTGAACTTCATCCTTCAGAGCATTTACGTATCTCAGATCAGTTATGAAACTCTGCCCCAGTACTTCGATGATCCCATCACTATAGCCTGCATAGCTGAATGGGGTGAACGTTCCGCCTGAAGCATTGAGGGTTACTCCATTGATCCTGCAGTTACTCAAACTCATCCACGGGGAGTCTTCAACGTTGTAAGCAAGCAGAGTTCGCTGAAAGGAAACGTTCCTGCCACTGACACCTGAAAACTCTAGTACAGGAAATGCTACACCAGCAGTTGGCACTCCACCCGGATCAGCGGGATCAGTATTTCCAGTACAATATGAATCGGAGAAGTGGCAGTTCTCCAGAACAACACCACCTGTGCTGGTGAATCCGCCAGACGGGGTCGTGCTCATCAATCGAGCTGCGTGCGTTCTGTACCAGGCCGATCCTTGATTGTCGAAGTAGCAGTTTCTGAAACTGATATCCAGATCGTACACTGTTGATCCAGTGTCTACGATCGTTCTATCGCTGTAAAACGCGCAGTCCTCAAAAGACACTCCCCAACACTTGCCGATAATGGACAGCGCAATGCCATCTTGAGACTGCACGTAGCAGTTATCGAATCGAGTTCTCTGAAAGTAGGTGGCCGCTCCAGATAGTGTGATCCCTCCTACACTGAATCCAGCCGTAGTGATGGTCACATTCAGATCAGTGACTACGAGTCCTTCAGTGTTTCCACTGAACAGGACCAGCTCACTCGCGGTATCTACAGCCGGCTCTGAGACTTCGATGTTCTTGAACTTGCTGTGATTGGACTGATCAGCTTCGATCGCAACGTCGTATGGTAGGATCCTGACGTTTTCGATCGTGCTCCAGTCTCCAGAAACGGACAACTTCAACTGATCAATCGATGCGTTTCTCAGTGAGCAGTTGGCGTTGAACACGGCAAGGATTTGTGTCCCATCAGGTGTGGCCGCCCTGAACTGGATCTTCTCGATGTGGCTATCGGCTCCCAGGAGTACAATTCCACCAGCACCATTGAGAAGTAGAATGACCCCGTTCGCAACTCCAGGACCAGAAACCGCCTCTCCGACCAGCGTCACTCCTCTTGGAACTGCTGTGATCCCAGCATTGGCTATGTTGTAGCTGCCGTTTCTGATGAAGATCACCACATCCCCAGATGGGTACGCTGCTAGTGCATTGAGAACGGCATCAGCACCCGCAAAGTCGCCAGTTCCACCGGCAGGAGTACACACCACGAACGCTTTGCGGTTCGTCTCGCCCGCTGCTTCATGCAGACCACGGATGTCTGCTCCTATCAAAGAGTAGGCGGGAATGTTCTCGAGCGTAGTCCCTCTGCCGTAGGCGATCCTATAGTTCGCTGATGGTACGGTCTTGTTGAGATTGAGCTGGGTGATTGTGGTGACGAACTCGTCCCCCACTGCTCGTGGAGCTTGGATCGAAGTGATCTTCACTTCCACGCCATCAACGATCACCTCGTTGTAGTTCTCGTCCAAGAGCTGGAAGAGGCTGTCGAGGTTCTCTTGAGATGCCGGCCACCCAGCTTCCCCAAGGTAGAGGCTGCCCGTGTAGTTCACGTTTCCCAGCGAAGCACCACTTGGATCTATCTTGATGTTGTTCGCACTGAAGGCTGCAAGCACACCCACTTCTTTGTACGCCAGCTCTCGTTTGACTACGATGTCTCCGAGATACTCATCGTTCTCAGCGAGGGCGAATGCCGAACGGTTGAAGTTCTTGGAGAGCGCGTCCTCACCAGGAGAAAAGGCGCGGGATCCTGTACCAGGAGGGCCGTCGATACGGTCTACCTGACAACCAAAAAACATTTCGCCAGGATCAGCACCAGTTCCACCGCTTGTGATGTTGATACGATGTGGAAGAGTCATCCTTCACTCCTATGAGAACCTGATCTCCCAATCAACTTCTAGGACAAAAGAAGTCGTCTTGGAGAGCGTGTCAAAAGTATGGTACGCGATCATATACTTATCAGCTGGAAGCCCAGCAGATACTACCGGTGGAATCGATTCGTCTACCACCCCTTCAGTGAATAGACCTATCTCGGAGAGAGGAACGCTTGGGTGAGCGCCGAAGCTTATCTCCGTAAGACCGAGAACAGACGTGAAGCGTATGACACCTGTTGATCCAGGAAACGTATTGGGCTGGCTGATCAGATCGTAGTAGTCAGTGACTACCACTTCGACCGGCCACTCCAATGCAGTCACATCAGGATCTATCTGGGTCTGAGTAGGATCGCCAGTTCCGGCGCCACCTACCCAATCATTTGGGAATCCAGGATACTGGAGACGGATGTCCGCTGATGGAACAAGCTGAGCAGTGCCGCCGATCCCAAAAGCAACAAGCTTGACTCGATCACTTCGGAAAGGAGAGCCGCCCGTATCCAACCCAATGAGTCGAGCTAGCCAATCTCTTCCGTAGTTGAGGAAGATGTTATGATCTTCTCGCTCATCCACTACCTGATTGCTCTTTGGATCACGTAGTCTGAGACTGACGTTGGAGAACACCTTGATTGGAGGAGCGCCATCTCCCCCACCTCCACGCCACTGATCATCCCCTCCACCAGGCTTATGCATCCTGATGTTGAAGTTCTCATGGACGCGAACATCATCCTTGAACGTCGATCGGGTCTTACTCATCGGGAGTATTTGTCCCTTCTTGAAATCCGAGTATACCAGCCATCTGGAAGAGGAACATCTACCTTCCAGGACTTTGGTGGGGCTAGACTGTAACCTGGAGCTCCACCAAAGCCTACTGCTGGATAGCCATTTGCGGTTGTCCACTCTGTCACTGGATGACCGTAGGGACCATTCCACGGATCAACTCCAGGAGCTGGTGGCGCTGCTGGAGCTGGTCCGGACAGTATCTGCTCGTCATCTTCTACGCTGGCAGCATCAACCGGGAATATGAAACCGACCTTGTCATCAATCTCGATGTAGAACAACGCGACCTCCTAAGGCAGTGGAGCATACGCTTTGAACTCCCAGTACTCGTCCGGTGACCCTCCAAACGTGTAGCCACCTGTTCTTCCCATGATCGATCTATCAACCCCCCATTGACTCCATGGCATTACGATCTGGTATGCAGACACGTCATCAACATAGAACTCTGCTCCAGCTGGTCCTGTCAAGATCTGAATCTGCGGCGGTACCGGTGTTACTAACGATCTACTGACCTCCCATGCGTGTATGGTGAAATCGATCCACGTAGCGGACGGGAAGTTGCGTTTGATCTCAGCTAGAACGGTAATACCATTCTGATCAATAAGGCGAATGAGGGCAACACCGGTGACCACGTACAGACTTCCCCTGGCACCAATCTGGAACCCGGTCGGGACCACAGCAGGAAAGCTCTGCACTATCCCCTCATACGGATCACCAGAGGATATCCAGGTACTGAACGTTCCTGAATGAACCTTACCAGGAGGTTCATTCATCTTTGTAGCTGCAGTTGGTGTTCCGTACAGCGTCCATGGACGTCCTGGTCCTGGGTCAATCCCATCCTCCATGTCGCCATCCGTCAAGATGTTGACGGCCAGCAGAGGTTCATCTACGTGGTGGATGACGTGCCCACTTGTATTCCGCTCATCTACCTTGAATGTGCCCTCGGCCCTCGTTGGTGAATGGGTTCCGGGCTCTCCAGTAGACCACGAACCCGACCAGCCATCGGGTATCCGAGCAGGTACATCGGATAGATGTAGGCCGCCAAACTCTGTACGTTGTGGCTCTCCCGGTACTATAGGAAGGAACGACCAGACACCGGTATCTGCGTTCCAGATAGCTACTTTCCCGCCTTGGCCTACAAACACGCCAGTTCCGGAAGAGAGCACCTCATACCGAGTTCCGTGCCTGGTATTGGACGGTGATAGCGGAGGTTCATGGAACTTCTTGTCTGCACCATACAGCGCCCCCACTCCCCTTATCACTTCGTAGGGAGAGTCGCCCCACGTCAAAGCTATTGGGTAGTCGGGCCACTCTTCCGGGTAGACATATGGTAGCGGAGGAGGACTGGGACCGAACTGCATTGGATCCGCCACATCAATAGTGTCGTAGAGCCTTTTGACTACGGCAAACAGCGGCCAAGTGTACGGAGGCTTGTTCTGAACTACATCTCGAGCCCACGAGCCACGAATATAGTCGATCAAGAATGTTAGGTTTGTCAGATTGTACACGTCGGAGTCCACAATCACTCCGAAGCTGTGCACTTTCTGCGCCTCGTAGAAATCTCCTGACCCTACATACGGCTTGAACCACTCTGGATCACTAATGTAGTCTACAACGTCAACGCCCTTAGAGAGTGGAGCAAATCGAGTGATGGAATCGCCGGGAGCATACGGAAGTCCTGTTGCTGGGTTTTCTTCTATCCCAACAACTGTTGGGAGGAAGTACGATCTCACTATCAGATCACTGTCGCTGTCTTGAATCAGTATCCTAGATCTTGTTCCATCAAACGGATCCTGGATGTCTACTACCGTACCTGCCTTTTCTGCAAATGGTAGACCGAGTATGATCTGTGATCCTACACGGATGTTGTACGGTGTCCTTCCGTGCCACTTGAAGTACCAGAGTCCTTGAGTAGCAGATAGGTAATCCAGGTTATCCGTTCGAGCAGCAAGGTGATCTAGCCCAAAGCCGACTAGATAACCAAAGTTGGCTTCGATCAACGGATTGTTGTTTAGGAAGGTGATCTCTGCCCACAAGGTAGCTGGTGGAAGGTAACACTGACGTATCCACCACTTTTTTCCTGATAGACCGAGCTCGAGCTCTGGGTCAAATAGCTCTACCTGAGTGGCACTGACCACAGAACTAAGACGATGGATGCTCCCACCCTCGATCTCAATTACGTACTCACTGAGATCCGCGTCTACGCCGAACGCTGTCTCGAAGTCGACAGTGTTGTCATAGAAGTAGTTATGATCTGGGGCAGTAGTGAACCCGGCAAAGCCGCGCAGGACAGAGGGATACCACAGATTGTAGAACTGGATCGTGTTGACCTCGTTGTTCTCGATCGTTGTGATCTCCTCAATCCTGTAGTCTCTGTTCTCCAGATAGGGGGCTGCGGCACCTGAGACTCTGTTTATCGCTATCGTTTCCTGCAGCCTCGGCACTGCCTTTACAAGGCTATCTACCTGCATCTGGTGTCTACGAAGGACACTCTTGAACCTTACCGTGTATGAGTCGTCAGCGAGATAGCTTGCAATATTTGTTTGATCGAATACTAGCACACCACCACGAACGGCATAGATGTAGCACTCGACGTACGTCACACTGTCAGAGAGTCTTACCTCGAAGGTCGCTGTATCCCCTGAAGACACTCTTAGGTCGGAGAAGTTACTGAACCTCGAGGTTACGCTGGCTCTAATCATCCATGCTTTAGGACGAGTAGAAGCACTGATCTCCCATGAGCTACTCCCATCATCCCACGTGGCAATCTGTCCATCTAGTGCCAACCACGCCCCACCAGCACCGATACCGACCATGTATGAATCCCCATCATCGGGAGAACCTGGTGGTACGGTCTCCACACCTAGCACGTCATCATAGGGCATGGCCACAGAGGTTGTGACGGTCGTAGTAGCTCCCTGTTCAACACGTATGATCTTGTATGGAATGCCATCCAGCACCAGGTAATGCTGATCTGAAACGTTCGCTACAGTTACTCCTAGGTCATAGGATCGACCTACTACTCCAGGAACGATTGAATAGCTCGAGCTATCAATAGCACTCTCGATAGTAGCCGGGAGCTCCTCGTAGTTGGACTCCTCGTACACCAGACTGTAGTCGATCCAACGAACCTGGAAGAGCCTCTGAATGTCCATGATGCTCTTGGAGTAGTCATACTGCCAGAGTCTCATGAGCAGATCAGAGTAGACCTGTGCCAGCCCAGACCAAATTGTTTCGGCTTTCTCACGTCCATCGACAAGCTTCCAGAAGTCAGATATGAATCCCCATACGAAGCTCAGATCGGGAGTGAGACCGTACATGACACTGGTCTCATAGGAATTGAGGAGCACTTCTGCTGGAAGGCTGTCTATCTCGCCATCATTGACAAGCAGATTGATCACGTACAGACGGAGAGCGTCCACAAGTACCACACCAATTGGTGCAGTCCTACCCTCCCAGTAATCGAGCTCCCAACCCTTTGGCGCCGATTCGTACCAGAGGCCGGCACCTGCATGGCGATAGCATTCAAACCTCGCAATGATGTACACAACACTGTCAAAGGACGGAAGCGTGAATAGCCATACGCCACCCGAACTGCTCCACGCAGCCAAGTACCCAGCCCTACCGATCCATAGACCAATTGGAGCAGTGCCCACTAGATAGGTGTCTCCATCAGTTGGCAATGGTGGTGGAATGTCTAGAACATCCAGAACATCTTGCACAACGGTTGGTAGTCTAGCGCCACCCCAAATAGACTGCTTTGCAACGTAGCCTTCAATGGACGTACTTGCTGTGAGGATGTCATCTGTAAGAACGAAGTAATCACCACCAGGATCAACATACATGATCTGAGAGAATCCATCCTCATTTACAAAGATGTCACCCTCAAGGATCCCAGAGAACGGCTCTGCAGGTGGGCCAGCAGGACAGAGCACTACATTCGTATGGCCAGTAGGATCAGTAGGAGTAGAGCCGACAACTCTGAGTCTGTATGCTGTTCCATCTGGAGCCTCAACAACGCTCCACCAGAACTTCAAAGGCTGACCTTCTGGATCGTAACTACTCCTCCCATCGAAGGAGGCGTATCCGCCTATCAACTCAGCTTGATCTGGTCCAGGTACAGCTACTGGACGCTGATTTGGAATCTTTTCCCGATCATCCATCCTGATACACCCGAGATGAATCTCAGATGGATCAGCTACTGTTCCGCGAACTTCTACTCGGAAGTTGTCTGTCTCGCCGGCCAGGCAGTCTAGCAGGGAGAACGTGTAGCGAAGCTGATGTACTCCTGTAGCTAGCAGAACTGCCTTGGCTGTGACGTAAAGATTTCCTTTGCCAGTTGCCTCGTTGATCGTGAAACGGAAGACGTAGTAGTCATCTCCCTCAGCAAAAATGTCTGCCGAATCTGGAAGCGTAACGTACGGACCAGTACCGCTCTGTGCCAGGGCAATGCCCTCATTCTCGGAAATAAGGAGGCCACCCATTTTTCCGAACTGGTTGAAGACACCTATGAAGACTCTGCTGCTCGCCAGGTTAGAGAAGTCTTGTGGCAGACTGATAGGCTCTACCGAGAACTGGATTGTGTAGTAGGGCTGTGGCACAGATAGATCAATACGGAATCCAGAATCCGCTCCATCGTCGCTGAACATACAAAAGGAAAAAGATGGATCGAACCAATTCCATGGCAGGCCGAAGCGAGCAGCTGTCACTTCTGGGTATGCAAACAGCAACCCCATGACCGCTTCTACTGGGTAACAGAAGTCGTAGACTCTGAAGTCGTCCGATACAGGAAATCCACTGAGATACCCGTAGAACGAACCACCATAGGTGAAAAGTCCGTACACAGCGAGTGGTGGTGTTGTCATACTCTATTACCCAAACCTTCCCCCAAGTATACTAGACCTTGATGTTTCAAGAGATGGACCAAAAGCTACTCAAAGCCATTGTTGATCAAGAAGTAGATCTTCTTACTCCTCTAGTAGAAGCTGATCAACAAATATACAACGACGCCTCTTGCCCCCGCTGCGGAGGAGTCACCATCAAGGAGCGCAACCTGGAAAATGACATCGAGGTACTTGAGGATGGAAGCGTGACATCACGAAGTTCTCGTCCAATCCCCAAATTCCTGTGTCGATGCGCAGATTGTAGCTGCCTATTTGATCCATTCTCGGGTCTGCTCCTGGAGATGGGAAACCTGGCCCAAGTACGCCCCAGGATTCCCATACTATCAACTAAATGATCCTGGTCAGTCCTATATAGCTCGCCCCGTCTGCTGTTGTCTCATCGTCGTCTGGTAGCAGAGCTGACAATCGTCCAGATGATATCGTGTCTACTCCACGCTCAACCGAGATTGACCTGTCAGCGTTGTGTCCTATGCCGACCAGAGTTATCGGAGAACGAACGTACGACGCTCCAGTATCGGTGATGATCTTGGAGATGTCTGACACTTCGAGCAGCTGTTCTGGGAGCACAGACTCGATGTGAGCTGCGATGGAGGCTCGCACATCACGAACCTGCCCACCTCCTCGATATATGATTGCTGTTCTGACGAACTTGGGGAAGAGTGACTTAGCGAGAGGACTCTGACAGATGACTCGGGTCTGTGTGTCTGTAACGTAGCTGTTGATATCCTGCACAAGAGTATCTCGCTCATACACTACCTGAATGTTATTTCCTGTCAGTTCGATCTTATTCGCCTCGTCGTCCTCGTTACCAGCAACCAGTATTCTGGGGCTTATGTGCAGCCACGGATGCTCAGCCATCGAGTAAGATAGGTTTTCGTCTTCTACAGAAATCTCCCATCCTTCCGATCTATAATCTTCAACAGTTGCTTGAAGATCGGCATTGATATTCCACGGAGTACCAAACCCCTCACTGACACACTCTACGTCAAAGTAGTAGAAGCCAAGATCATCCTTTTGAGTTGACATGGCAGTGGAGCTGATACGCTGCATACCGTTGTGGCTGATCCTGAGGTATGGACCCCTACTTTCGTGGATCGTGTAGGTAGCAGTCCAGGCACTACCATCAGTGTTCATCAACTGTATTGATCCTGGTGGATACGACCCGATCGACTGAACGAGATAGAGACCCTTGTCGGGAGCATCATTCTGCGTAGTGTTACTCACAAAGGATCCAGCCAGCCACGGATGCCACGTAGCTCGTGAGACACCGAACACGAGCTGTGTAGCATCAGCTAGAGCTCCATCTGAAATGAGCGAGATCGGAATGTCCGCTCTCAGCATCGCATGAATTGTCGTTGCTGGAGCTGGAGCATTGTACTTGGCTGCTACCTCACGCGACAGCTGCGCATTCATCTGAGCAACGATCTCGTCAGCTCCCAAAGAGGTTCCAGAGAAGTAGATCGTTTCAGTTCCGTAACCGACATCTATTTTGATACGCTTGCCGTCTAGATTTATGGCACCAGCTGATAGATCAGCAGAGCCAATGATCGGAGCGTACGAGATTTCAGCTAGATCTCCGACATCGATCTGGTGTATTCGTAGATCAATTGTATCCGCTCCACCCACCGTATATGGACTCACATCATCCGATGTCGCCGTCATCAAGACTGTTGGTATCGTAACGTCTGTGGGAAGGTACTGTGCGTGAATTTCTGGATCAGGTCTGAACCTTCTAGATACGCCATCAACCGTAACAGAGAATATGGTATTGGAGTAGCTTACCTCGAATGTTACTGGATCAAGGAAGTAGAGACGGAAAGAGCCGTAAGATGGCCCACCAATCTCATAGATCATATCCTGTCCGGCAACGGTACTCCATCGCATAGCAGTGGTAACCTGAATCTGATCGGCACTTAGTCCTCCAGGTACGCCAACTAGCTCTACGGTGTAGTAACCCTGATTGTCCGTGCTGTTTATGTTCACTAGATCACCAGGACGAACACCAAGTGTCCAGAAGTCGAAACCAGTAGCGCCTCCAGCTAGATCAATAGCAGTCAAAATCTTTGATCCAGAAGACGCCCTGAAGTATGATCCTTCAGTTACATCGATATAGGTTCCTACTGTGGCCTCACGCCCTGGGTTCTGGAAGCTCCGCGATTGGATGTCCACAGGATGTCGGAATGGGATCATCTCCCCAGTAGGTTCTAGACCACTATCCAATCTTTCAACGGATTTGACACGCAGCAGTGGCAAAGAGATACCGCTCTTACGATGAAAGATCCTGTACTGAAGTGGCGATTCAGTGACAGTCATATCCGAACTGAGAGTTATCTGGCCAGCTGCTACGCCACCAGAAGCGATGGTATGCTCACCGACGTCAGACCCATTGAGGATCTCTACGATGTCCTCATCAGTGACGCCAACATCTACAAAGTCCGGAGTACCACTGACCGTATCGATGATTGGAGAGCCAGCGATAGTTCTCAGATCAGATCCTTCATACCTAGTGTCTTTCGGATCAAGTAGATCAATGTCGATGTCGTCTACTATCGTGTAGGAAACATTAGTAGCGTTGGCTGTCATCTCATCGCGTAGACGTACTGAGTAGGGAGGACCGCCGGATACCTTCTCTATGATCCTGTACGATCCCTGATCAGATCCTTCCTCTAGGTAGAGCGAAGAGTCCCCCTCAATTACTGAAGCAAATTCTGCCGCAGTTAGATCGTTTAGTACCACAGTAGATGATCCGTTGGTAGTATGTGCGTCTTCCCTTCTAGCTAGCACATCCTGATCGGACACAAGTTCTACGGACAGAGAGCCGTCTACAATGTCACCACCACGAACGTAGAAATCAGTGCAACCGCCAACGTGGACAACTCCGTCCGGAACACTGACCTCCCCGCCAGTAGATGATGTGAACAGTATTCCACCTGGTATTCCAGAAAGTGTCAGCGTCGCTCTTTCCCTAATGGTCCAGATCACATTAGTCAGTGCATCTGGAAGTCTACTTGTTCCACTCAGATCTGGATCAATGCTTACTTGACTGGCGCCCAGCACTTGACTCAACTTGATATCATGTGGAGTCAACAACGCACCATCGATGTACCAGGCAGTCAGTGTATATCCAGAGATATCTGTGCCTACAGGACCAAACTGAGTGGTGAAGCTGGCTGCCGGATCGGAGAAAATCCACGTGTAGCCGTCGGCATCTCCATCATTTACTGTGACACCCGTATTCCCAAACACGACTACTGAGCCGAGATTTCCTCCAGTGATCACATCACGCTGCATCTCCGGATCGTTGAAGCCTATGATCTGAAGAATGGTCAAGGCCGGGAATTGATCAAATAGCTGATAAACTATTCCTGGAACTGTAGTGAGCGACCTCTCTCCAAGTGATCTCTCTGCACGAGAAACAAATTGGTTCGTGGTCTCTTCGTCACTTCCCGGATTCGCTTTGGCAAGATTGGTAGCCCTCGTTGCTGCTGATATTCCAGTAACACCTATGACCTCACTGGCAGCGATGTTGTATGAGGTGCCTGCTCGTTCAGCAACGTAGTTCACGTCAAAGTAGTAGAGGTTGCCATCCCAGTTGGTCAGCATTCCCTCAGCTGTAATGCTTTGCGCTCTCGTTGGTAGAAATCGCAATCCTCGAGCTGTGAATGCTACGTTTGCCGTTCCGATGTTCACCGACACCGGGTTCTGGAAGTACAGACGCACCTTTACCCTTGCGTAGTCTCCCAGCTTCCTCGTGATGAAGAAGTTAGCTATCAGAGCATCCGCCTCATCAGCACTAAGAAGCTCTGGGTACAGCAGCGTTAGCTGACTTTTTACGCTGTTTATCTCACGGCGCACAGGCTCGATCAGAACTAGATTGGGCTTCACGAGAAGATCCATAATCGTGGATCCTTCTCTGGCATAGAGCATCGGATGCTCTTGCTGCAACCTAGTCATGATGAAAGTAAGCAGCTTGGTTTCTATAGGATCAGGAGACAACCTATTGACTATGGGATCGACAACTTGAACGGTCGCTGGTGATCCTGTGTTGAGGTTGATATCCGACTGATAAGCCCGCAGTCGCTCCTGGATGAACAGTCTCCAATCAGTGATCGCCATGATTACAACCCCACACCAACATCAGATTGACGGCCAGCTTGATTGCCTAGGTGTATTCTACCCAACAAGGCAAGCTCATTTGGCACGAACTTCACCTCTAGCACCTTCGCAAAAGCCAGTCGTTCGTTGAGATTCAAAGTAGGGTCTCCAACCTGTAGAGCCATGATTTGCTGCCTAGCCCTAGTGACAGACAGGGCAAAATCAGTGGTTAGACTCTGAGTAGATGGATCACCTATCAACTTGCCAACAGCAGAAAGAAGATTGCCACCCAGTTTGGGAGAGAAGATATCAGTATTCGTAGACTGGAGCATAATCTTCAAGAATGTTTGGATCAGCCGCTCAAAACCGTCCACAGACTTGGGACTATCCCCGAAGCGGAACATGATCTTGCTCCTCTCGATCTTACGTAGCTTCGAGCTTATGACTACGATAGATCTTATAGGAGCTCCGTCTTCTGTTTCAGGAACCTGTGCCAATAGTATTTCACTACTGGATATTACAACACTGGGAGACTTACGCTCATTGATGTAGACCTCATAGGCCTCGTTTAGATCTTTTCCATGAACAATGAGAGTTGATGGCGAAAAGTTTGGGACGAAGGTGACTCCAGTTACTCTTAGGATGTCCCTCATCTCTATGACTTGAAGATCAACCACTGCTATGCCTCCAAATCAGGTTCGCTGCCATCCTCATTCGTGTTTGTCGCTTCACTGGCATTATTCAGCGCAAACATCTCAGGAGGCATGCGTCTTGTCTGTTCTACAGCATCGCGGACACCCTGTCTCACCGCTCGAACAGCGGAAAGCTTCGATATACGGATATCCGTTTCATCAGTGTCGATCTCTTGAATGGAACGAGCAAGCATCTCATCGAACGTGAGAGTGGCAATACCACCACGTACTTCCGCTCCACGTACGTAAGCAAAGCCTTCTGCCAAAGCTTTTCGTATTTGATCTACAGCAGTTTGATCTCTCTGTTCGCGATCAGTGCTCACTTTGCACTTCCTCGTCTACACCAGGCCAGTACTCCTCGAGAACATCCTCTGGAAGATCCTCTTCTGTATCCGTGAAGTTGGTTGAAGGATCAACATCTTCAGTCCAATCTCCGGCCCTTCTTTTGTATACAGCACTGAAGCGTGCTCTAGCTGCATTGTTCTCGTTCAAATCCTGAACCACAGCCGTTGTAGCGGCATCCAAGAAAGCACCACCATGAGAAGCAGTACGAGACGTGGTTCCAAAGAATTCCTCGAAGCGTCCTTGCAGAAGAAGCTCTCGTGCTCGATCTAGTCCTCTATCAGCAAGCGCTCTTGTAGCTGAGCTAGCGGCAGGAACTTCTCTGACCGAAAATGACTGGATCAATTCGTCTACTGAATCCACCCCGGTGAGTTCATTGCGTAGATCGCTGACAGCATTGTAGACTGAACTCACGCGATCATTATTCGGCTGGCTACGTAGAACAGTATTGATTAGCCGATCCAGAGAGTCTAGATTCTCCTTGTATGGAAACGCTGCCCACCAGGTCTCAAGGCTATCGATGAACTCTTGATACGCCAAATAGTCCGCTGACTCTATGGAGAACGCTGAGTAGGAAACAGGATCTGACACTTCTGGATCAACTCTGATTAGTCCGCTTTCTACGTCGGATACGGAGGAGACTGTTGTAATCTCTACTCCGTTGCTTCGTACTTTGTCCCCCACTTTGATCTTTCGCGAGTGAGCATTGAATGGCTTCCACCCAGTTTCTGGGTCATTCCATTCTATGAACATCTCGTTTACGGATCCGTAATAGGGAGACTGGGATAGCCCCAATACTTTACGAGCTGTAGTAGGCGGTATTGTAACTGGATCTTCTAGATCAATCTTACTCGCTGTTGTATCCACCAGTGATTCAAGCTGAATGAACTCTGAATAGACCTCAAAGTGCTGACTGATCGTTGGCTCTTCTGATCGCATTCTACGATCTAGGATGAGTACAAGGTAGTCAGATCCTCCCATGTTGGTCCAGGTGTAGGAGACCAGTCCGTAGATACCTCTATTCTCTCCAGCTTTTATCGCCACTTTCAACTTGGATGCTACGGGCCACCCAGTAGTTGGATCAGAACTCTGGAGCTTACGTAGTGAGCCGCTTGCGCTCCAAATACCTTCGGTACTTTCAAAGTAGGACTGCTTGATCAGTGAAGACCTGACTTGAGCAGCAAAGCTGGTACTCTGATTGAGAGCTTTTATAACAGCCTGACCGCTCACATCTGATTCGCGTGAGTACTGCCCATCAGAAAACCCAAGAGTGCGAATACCCAGAAAACTGGGCGTGCCGTAACCACTACGCCCAGTAGGATCGGATAGATCACGAATGCCAGCGCTCCTAATCGTGATGATCGATCCTTCTCCGCCATCCACAGTAGTTCCGTTCACTACTCGTTGCCAGGTAGAGGCTACGGCAATTCTGGATCCATTTACAATTCCCTCAAACTCTTCAGAGGAAACTGTAGCAGCGGCATCAATTGCCGCTTTTACCTGTGCCGGTGTGATCAAGAAGTCAGGAAAGGATCCGTCCGGTAGTGTTACAACGATCGGATTCGTAATGAAGTCGTCGTAGTCGTTTGGATGTATCCACAGCTCGTTGTTGGCATTCCATCCAAATGAACGATCTTCGGTAACTGGACCGCTAGGATCGTCAACAACCCACGGCCACATGCTATTTGGTGGAGTAGATACGGCTAGGTATCCGTTCACTACTTCAACTTCTCGCTCCGAGTAGGACACTGGTGGTGTTGGATTGTTATACACGATCTTGACCACCGCACCGGCAGCGGGAAAGCTCAAAGGAGGTACACCTGGTGATAGCCAGTTTCCCGGTGTTGTAAGATCAGATCTAATTTGAGCCGCTGTTCTTCCTGCACCAGCTGTTAGCTGGCACTCGTAGAACACTCCGTCTACTACAACCTGGAAGACTCCCTTGCCTGACGGATCTGCCGGAACATTGAACGGTTCAACATTGGAATAGAGATCATATGGTGTGGCAATGTCTCCATGAATTGCGAAATTACCCTCGGCAAATCCATATACGATAGCCTGCTGCACACCGCTTATGCCTGATAGTGTGCCATCCACAAGATCTACATCTACAACTGTGCCATTGTAGTTTCCACGAAGGCGGTCGCTATGACTACCCTGGATAGCCCAAGGTGCACTGATCTCTCCACCAACTCTAGCTGGAGTCCCTATACCGTACGGAGAGAGTCTGTACTGCGCTGGAGCTCCAGACTCTTGAGATACTCGAGCAGCTCCAGGTAGTACTCTATCTCTCAACGCTCGTACGACGCTCCTGTTTGCCAGCACCTGCAGCAATGATCTTCTAGCCGTCGCTGTTCGTTGTGATGGTGTCAGCACATTCAAATCTGAGTGCAGCTGTCTCATTTCTGAACAAGCCCTAGACAGCTGACGTTGGCCCACAGCTCCTGCAATGTTCGCAGATAGGAATTGATCGTAGGAGGACAGTATGTAGCCTATACGCTCTATCAGATTCTCATGTTCACTCTTTAGACTCTGAAACAGAGATAGCACTTCGTTCTTGGCCTCTGAACTGCTTCGCACCACATCCTTCACAACCTGAGTGCTACCTCGAGGGACATAGGTCATCCTAGCAGTCCTACCTATGTCTTCCGCCGCTCTTCCTATCGCAGCGTTGTACCTACCGTACTCAGACGGACCTATTACACCTTTCCGCTCGAGTGCTCCCTGCATGACACTGAGCGAGGTGGCCGCGTCAGATAGAGAAGACACATCATTGATTGGCTTGTACGGCATGGCTAGATCATCTACGGCGTTCAACAGGTCAGTACAGATTGTCACCTCTGCCTGAACTGTATTGCCGAGCGCCTTAGCCGCTTGATTGATGATGTAGAAGACGGCGTCTGGATCATACAAGAATGCAGAGTTGGTCAGCTCCCTAACTTCTTCAAATGGAGCTGGCTGATCTCTGACACCAAGGCGATCAACAGGGAAGGATAGAGTACCTTGCACCAACCCAGAGACCGCTGCGTCCCTCTCATCACTAGAATAGCTCACGATCACAAGTCCATCAGACTCGGCCCAATTCGATCAAGGTCAGCCTGAGTTAGCACCTTCACTCGTTTACGTACCAGATTGGCATCCCACCCGAGGATAGCACAAACAGACTCGAAGCTCATGAGCCTATCAAGCTCTAAAAGCTCTTTACGTGCTTCATCTTGAGACAGAGACCCTTTTATGACTATTGGATCTGTATGCGGTAGTGGATCGATCTGGTATCCGTTGAAGATCCACTCGCTAGCTTCAGAGAAAAGCTTATGCTCACCGGACTTGTTCGCTTTTTTGTAGGTTACGTAGTCGCGTAGGGCTCTAACGATTAGGCTTCGGCAGAGGCTCTTGACTGCTTCCTGCTCTGCCTGCCTCTTCAGATAATCCTCTGCCATATCCATTATAGATCAACTTACTGTCACCGAAAGCGGAATGTACATCACTGGCTGCGTGGGGATAGTGACTGTACTGGTGTCCGCTCTCCTTGCCGTCACTGTAGTCGTCCCCACACCTGTTCCCATAATTCGTAGCTTGTTGTCAACGATCTGCACGATGGCAACACCAAGATTCTGGCTCTCGAAGATGACATCACTGCCGGAGAGTAGCAATACCTGCCCATCAGTAGCCACAACACTCACATCAAGATCAATGTAAGTGCTCCGAGGAATAGTTACTGGATTGGTCGAGAAAGTTACCTCTTCTACAACCGGGAACAGCAGATCAACGATGTTCACTCCAGGAGCATCTGGAACTTTCACCACACGATTGGATGTCTCTATACCCTGCACCAATACCTGATAGACACCTGTACGGAAGAGATCAATCTCCATGTAACCACGTGAGTCGGTCTTGGAATAGATCTTCGTACTGAGCACACCTTTTCCATCAACGATCAGTGGATTCCATGGAGACTGACCGTCGTTCAGGCACAGTGCAATGAAGTGCATCTCAAGATTCCTGAGAGGCTGACCTCGGTGATCAACAAAGTACCCAGAGCATCTGCATGTACGCGGATCAGTTGCAGCTGGCCTAGAGTATGTTTGACCCTGCACCTCAAAGTTGTTTGTTCCTGTCGGTGATAGCGACGGTGGTGAGTAGACATCGATCGACTGAGGCGTCTTGCTGTCATTGCCAAGAGTACCGTCGAATGAAACGCCGATCTTACTCAATCTGATCGTGTATTCAATTGAGGGGCTATCCCCATCGAGAGTAACCTCTGCATAGGCCTCAACGCCTACTAGTGATGTGATCTGCTGTGTTATGAAGTTGTCCGATCCATCAAAGAATCTGACTAGAACTCCAACAAGCGGATCATCATTCTCGTCCTTCGCATAGACACAAATTGTCTCGGGGGCTGCCATGTTCTTCCCTACTTCTGGATTGCCATCGCTGTTGGCGATGCAACCAACTGTGGGACAAATGGTGACACGGATGACCTCGAGACTCCAGCCCCTCGTGGCACCATGATTCCTGCTGGTATTTCGCTTCCTGTAATGTGCGATACCATTTGAGCATTGCTGATCTCGCGCATCCTATCCAGACTAGCCTCTCGCGCTCCCTCCTCGATCTCTGCTCTTTGTGCACGTGCCGCTTCTAACGTTGCAAGGCGGTACTCCTGCAGCTTTTCCCTACGAGCTACCATTCGAGCCATAGCAAATAGGGCACCGATCGGAACTCCTCTAACAGGAACGGCCATCACGATCTCCTAACTGCAGCAGGTATGTTAGGCACCTGAATCTGGAAGCTGTCATCTGCCGTCGCTACTGCTCCCATGATATTGAAGTCCGAAGTTGGAACTCGTATCCGTCTGATAATACCAGTTCCAGAAATGATCACATCTACAATGGATCCCTTGACGAGCATCGTCTCGAGATACCCTGCTTGATCAGTCTCTACACGAATCTCCCGGCCAATGATTCCAATATCTCCAACGTACAACGGGGGCATGTAGACGTTGTAGAAAATGACCGCAGTTCCTACTTGAGGCTTGCCGTCTAGCTTAGCAAACGTACCATACGCCTTCACAAGATCGGTAGGGGGAACAATTGATCCAATGTCTCCCTTCACTGGATCGCTGAAACTAGAGAATGCTCCTGTGATGCTATTGTAGTACCGAACCTTGTAGTAGTTATCTGGATCACCGCTCTGATCGTCGTACTCATACGACGTAGACGATGGGGACAGTGTTATACGTAGATCTTCTCCGTTATCGATCTGTCCAACAGTAAAACCAAGGTCCGTTAGGACTGTTCCGCCCGTGATCTCGAGGACAGATACAGTTCCAGAGACGACAGTTGTCAATCTGAGAGCGCCACCATCTTCTGAAGCAATCGCCTCCAAAAGCTCTGTGTTCAGGAAGTTCACCAGATCGTCTATGCCTATCGGATCGGCACTGACGATGGTGATTGACTGCTCCGATCCTTGATTGACCTTCAGCTTGAGCGTCTTACCATTCAAAGTGAACGGAGAGGTTTGCGTTCCGAGAAGAGTTGCCGGAGTCACAACGGCAGCAGTGATCTCGAAATACGTTCCAAGTATTCCAGTCTCTGATCGCCACATTTGCATCTTATCGAAGAGACTGAGAACATTGGACAGATTGGCCACGTAGGTCTTGAGTTTGATGACGGCCATTACTCTTCCTCAGTATCCACAATTCGTGGACGTAGATCGTCTGTAGACACTACAGTAGGAATATCTTGACCAGTGTTGGTATACGGAGGTCTTGTACTTACGATCTGAGGCTTCAATGCGGATGCCGCTATGACTGATGGAGCTCCTACTGGACCTTCTGCAGCTGGAGCAGTTACCATTCGTATCTGGGGTCTGACTTCCACCACTGCGTGCACCACGGGCTTCTCACACAGAGTGGGGGTCGGACTCCCATACGGGGGGTAGGTCATCCCACGAGTAACGATGGCCATTCCGCAAGTAGGCATCAGTCCTTCACCATCCTGTACTGCCGCATCTTGCCGGCGCCTTCGTACGCAGCATCAACAGTGTAAGTCTCTCTAGACACTTCGCTACCGCCGTCTGTTGCCGCCTGCGCCTCAGCTTTCGTCGCAAATACTCTGAGGCGGGCCGTCAGTAGCATGGCACTAGCATCGTAGGTAGTGTTGTCGATGAAGACATTCTCATGAACTAGACCGAGTACTCTGATCAGCATCGAGGCAAGATCATCAACGTCAGACGACGTGACGAATATCTGCTCCGCCTCTCTGGTGTACAGGATGCTCTCTACTGTCCTTGCTGCGTCAGCATAGACGATGAACACGGCTGTGTAGGACCCAACAGAAGAGGGAGTCCAACTACCCTCATATCGCCCTTTCACTTGGTGATCCAAGTCGACTACAGCCAATGGCACTGTGTCCCCTGGCGCATACACTTCTGCCTGTGGGTAGAAATAAGTACTCCCATCAGGAAGCACTTCAACCAGAGTTACAGCATCGCCTACTGTCGCTGGTATCGTCATGGAACACGCTTACCCGCCTTCCGAGAGATAATACCAGCACTCTTACCATCAGGAACAACGGTGAGCGTCTTTTCCAATTGCAGATCGATGCCTTTCAATGCCTCAGTCTGGCGTCTATCCGATGCTCGAACAACGCTCTCCACTCGCTCGATCTGCTGTCTACGTACAGCCTCTTGAGTCTCGACTCTTTCATTCAAAGTGGCTGCCAACCAGATAGCACTACCGATTGATCCAAGCATAGGAACGAGTAAACCGATTATGACTCCGATCAGCCACTTGCGATTACCCTTGATCTCCCGTACATCATCCTCGATACGTTTGACCTTCTCGGATGCTTTGATCGATGACTCCAGATAGTCGTGGATAGTAGCAGCTATCTGCTTGCTACTCTCGGAGACATTGGAGATGGTATCTACCTGGTAGCAGTCATGGCCATGATCTATTCGCTGTTCAACCCTGTCGACACGCTCATCCATAGCGACGACAATGGTATTCAGCTCGATCAGCTTCTCGCTGGATGCGTATACCTTAGTCTTGATCTCCGGTATGATTCCAACATGTCGAATAGTTCGCTGCAGCAAGCCATCAAGCTTCTCCAGCTTCTTGTACATGCTACGTTGATCAGTTACCTGAGTGATCTCATCAGATGAATCTTTGTCCGGGACCTTTGTGCTCGCCATAGGATCCCCTCTCTGTTTCTATCTCTATTATATCACTGATCATTCTCTCCAAAAGATGGGGATGTGAGGATAGGTGTGAAGCTCTCTTCTAGTATTCCAAGTCGCAGTCCTAGAACCCTAATTGCCGATATGGTGCTGTTCAAATCGGCTCTGATCTGTTTCATCTGCTCCTGAACTTGTTTCATCTGTTCCTGGAATTGATCTAGTCTTCTACTCTGCTCCAATGCTTCCTGATAGATCAGGAAGAGCATATCGGGTTCAGTTCTGTCCCCTCCATTAGATTTCTCTTCCATGTTGTTGACCCCGTTCTAAGCGGGTGAAAGGAGGGGTGCTACGGTATCGTGACCGTGGCCTTGCGGGATGTCGTCGCCAACTTGCCAAGAATGCCGTCAACCTGGGATGCCGCGCCATTCGCACAGCTCGTAAGATCACCATTGTTATCAAGGTTGTATTCTGTAGTTCCGCCTTGAGGAGCTGTCACCGCGTACCCGTATGCGACCGACGGATCTCCATTCCACAACGCAGTTATGACAGCGGGGGATTTCCTAGGAATAGTGAATGACAGCGTAGAGTCAACCGGAAGGGGCTCTGCCGGACTGAGATCCTGCGTTGTCATGTACACAACTTGCGCTGCACGATTTGCCCACGTCTTTTCAAATGTCGCCATATCGTTTCTCCTCTAGCTGCGCTAGATCAGTTGAATCCGCGACCCGGATGAATGTAACCCGTAAACCACAACACAAACCATATGAGCAGAATGATGCCTACTGGAGACCACCCCATGAATCCCCAACCGGCTTTCCAGCCGTAGCCTCCCCCGCACATAGCTAGAATCAATAGGATAACCAAAACCATTGTTATCATAAATCTTCCAGAACCTCTCTAGCAGTGGTGCCCGCGAACAACAACTGCTACCGTTTGTGGCCCGACACTGCCCTCAACGTGACGGCGGATAACGAGTGTGCTTTTGCCGTCTCCCGTCATCGAAGTGCCGTCGAGACATGTGGACAGATTCTCATATGGACGAATGACTGACTCGCGAGTCCACACAGGAATATCTACCGGATGGTCAATCACCTCCAAATTGATAGTCTCACGCCACAGCACCTCCACCTGAACGCAGTCGTTTGCCAACGGCTCGCACGCTACCGTTAGCGAATGCAAGTGCAGCGTGTGATTTTTGTGAATGGGATCAGATACCGTCTCGAATATATCCTTTTCAGGATACATGTCAGACTGGATTGATAGACAAAACTCTTCTTCTTTTCCTTTATCCACTGTCTACTCTCCTTCCTCTTCATAGTCTTCCAAGTAACCGCGTACCGCAACCATTGTATCCTGGTTGCTCACATTTCCAAATACTGTTCGTCGAATAACGAACGTTGTTGTTTCGCCATCTCCGATCATGGGTGTTGTATCCCAACATAGAGATTCTGCAGGAAAGTCCGCTGAACAATCTAGCTCTAGATATGATTTCCCGAACAAATGGTCATATGTTTCGCTTTCCCACACCTCTCGATAAAGCAGTTCAACGAGTAAAACATTCTTTACGCCGTTTACGTCATGTAACGGCCGACATGAGGCGCGAGCAAACACTACCCTGAGTATTTCACCGAGGGGGATGGGATCAGAAACCGTTTCAATTGTCTGCCCTGGGCTCATCTCACTAGTTACGCCTAGTACAAAAGGAGCCGTTCCATCAGGAATTTCCCCCGTGTTTCCGATATTGATAACATGTTTAGCCATTACGCCACCAACTCCCCCTTGAATGTTGCAGTTAGATATTTCACATCCCTTGCTGCCAAGGTAAGATTATCTCGAACAGTCACTCTTGCCCTATCCGTAGTTCCAGCCTTCAATCGCATATTTCCTGTGAACTGAAATACGGAGTCAAGATGATCGGTGACGCCTGCCTGCGTGATGTCGTTGAACGACGATAGTCGCATAAAGTCTTCATTCAAGTTGACAGTGCCTAGTACAATTGTAGTTCCAGTGTTCACAACTATCTCAATGAGAATGCCATTAGCTAGACTTGTTCCGTCACCAAAGCCGACACCATTCCAGTCGAAGTTTCCTGTCGAAAAAGAAAAGGTGAGCGAGACTAGGTTGATGTCCCTCGTAGCATCTGCTGGATAATAGAACACAACCGGAGTTACGGAACCATCCACGGCCATCGTATAGGCACCACCAGGCCATGATCGCCTAAGAAAGTCCACCGTTGTCGTAAGAGTGGATGCTGCGCCAGTAGAGACGGCAAGGCGCTTTATCGAGCCGTCCGTTATTACAGATGCAGGGCCATTCGTTGCGTCATAAACCTGTACCTGTTGATTGCCTCCACCGCTTACTAGTTTCGCTTCAACACAAAGCCGCTTATCTGATCCATCAGTCCTGACCGTAGCAGGACCATTGCTTGCGTCGTAAATTAGGGCGGCTGGGGAATCTTGTGACATAGTTACCTCAGCTTATCGTCCTTGTTCGAGTAGTCTCAAAGTGACCAGAGTACGAGATCGCATCAGAGACAGTTGCTAGCACAGTTACTCCGTCTGCTGCATACGACTTCCAAACGATCGTTGTAGGAAATGCTCCAGTGTAGGTGAGCGTCTTCTCGACGATCTTCTTGAGCTTAGCGGCAGATTCCCACCAGATCACAGACGTCGGAAATGGATTGGCTGAAGGAAGGATCTCCTTGTATGTCCCTGAAGCAAATCCATCTGCAGGACCTTCGCTTATGAAGTGAATGAGAGATCGTAGTGCACGAGGATCGTAGACGCCTATTGTGTCCTTGATCCTAATCTCACCATTGACGTTTCTGAATTCGCCTATATCAGTAGGATCAGACTCCTGTGATCCCAGTAGGATTCCGTCATCCTCGAGCAACTCTCCAGCCCTAGCATCAGGAGATCGAGGCATGATCCTATACCTTCCTACGCTTCGCTCTTGTCTTCTTGACAGGACTCTCTGACTGGGCGATATTCTCCGGCTCGGATGGAGGAAGCTGGGACTTCTCAGGCTGGGCGGCCCATTCTTCCTCCATTCGTATTTGCTTCAGACTTGGTCCTGGATGAACTCCCGGTACTCTCTCCCCCTTCACGTGCACAAGCACCCCATCCTCTACTACAACCTCTCCGGAGGCTATCTGAGCCTCCACCATTTTGATCCTACTTACCTCGGAATCGAACAGGCCCTTCATGTGCTTGACGACATGAAGTAGTCCATTCACCTTACCTTGTGCAGCAACTCCGCTCAGATTGGCGTTCTCTGCTTTTTCGTGAACGAATGCCACCATTTCCTGTATCTTGCCTACGACATATTTGGCTACAGCCATAGGATCGTCTCTATCTAGGACGATCTTTCCGTTGAACAGATCATCACGCACCAGCACGGACCTATCCCCCAATTCTTTTCTGATCTGTAGCAGCGCCTCATACGCACCTTGGAATTTGATCACTTCGATCTGTGCTTCCTCCAGAGACTTCTCCATGTCGCGGCCGATACCCTCAGTGAGAGCGGCCCTTACCTTGAACTGATCTAGGTTCATACAGGATCTCCTCTAGGGAGATATTACGGAGTTGGCTGTCCCCACACAACCATATTGAGGTTGTCCGGTGGATTGGATCCGCCACGAACCTTCAACTTGAACAGAGCGTAGAAAGCACCTTGTGCCTGCTCTGCGACAACGGCACTGGGATAAGTGTCCATCAAAGCTCCAGCATTGGCACCAGGTCGTTGCTTAGCTCCATTGACGAAGAGCTCCACATCATCAATGAACGAGAGGCCCTTGTAGCTGGGAAGTTGAGCACTGATATTCGCTCCAACTCCAGCGCCAGTGATCAATGTACTCGCAGGAATGTCAGCCGTGATGACGTGCGCCCAGCCATTGGCCCTCTCGGTGCCTCGTTTTGCCTGAGTGATGGCGCTCAGGATCGACGCCTCACCAAACTCAGCTTCAAAGTCAGTCCACTCTCCAGCAGTGTCGGAAAGCTTGATTCCGTTCGTGTCGCTCCAACCAACAGGAGCATTGCCATCATCGAGGTACAGCTCTTGAGTACCCATCAAGCGGAGATCGTTACCGCCGAGCGTATCGATGGTAGCAGTGTTGGCAATCGCTGTGACACCGAGTTGCAGATCAACACCACTCGAATCTACGGTGACCGGCTTTGTGAAGTCGTTTGCAGCGGCTTTGACGTTGAACGTGTCTACTGCCGTACCAACCTCGATGTCGGTCGCAGAGCCCGTAGAGTTCTCTGTGATCTTGAAGAGCGAGTCTTCGTTGTTGTCTCTGATCTGCCAATACTTGCCAACAGACTGGATATCGAGGACGGAGTTGGTGATGACATCGACAGGAGTAGTACCCTGGAACGTGTAGGCGTTTTGCCTGGTCACATCCGTGGCGGCCGACTGATCAACGAATACCTCAGTCAAGAACGCCCACTCTGGAATGTGATCAAGATCGATACGCTGAACATAGGAGTAGTTGATGCTCTTTCCCCCGATGTCCACTGCAGGGACTACCACCAGAGCAGTTCCACCTGCGTTCTCTTTGACGAATACAAGCTCGACCTGCTTGGTCAGATCGTCAAAGGTCTGGTCGTCGGTTGCGTCCTCACAACAGAGCAGCGCATAGACCTCTTTGCCGCCACTGAGAATGACTTCGCTTGTGGTTGTGTCCCTAACGATGCACAGGTTCATCGGACGAAGAGCGTGCGGTCCCGAAACCAGACACAACTTCCAGTTCGGGAAGCTGCTGTTGTAGGCGACTACTGCACCCTTCGTGGACACACCACCAACGGCCCCATGCTCAGAAGGAGCTTCGGAGCTTGCTACTGAAAGCACGACAACATCACCGGCACCACCAGTAAGAGTCGGTGTAGTCCACACCGATCCTACACCGGCCAACGTCTCAGAAACAGCGATGAGATTGCCACTGGTACCGGGTGTGATCGCTGTCACGTCCATTGTATCCAGAGCACCGGCAGCGGCAGTGACTGTTGAATGCGCTAGAGCACAAGAGTATTTGGTACCGCTACCTGGACCGTGAATGATCGCGTTGACGAGGTTGTCTATGCTATCAGAGGCTGTGAGCTCGATCAGCACTTCACCTTCCAACGGAGTCAGAGCTGCAACGTAGGTGTACACCTTCCCATCGATGGTCACAGTCTCAGCTGCAACTGGAGCTGCACCAAGGGTCAGAATATCAGTGGCAGCTGCCGAAGCCGGGACAGAGATGTCCGTGTATATGTTGGTTCGGAAGTCGAGTCTCTTCTCTTCCAGATCATCTAGGTCAACGTGGACTGTCTTGAGAGATCGCTTCTTCCCGGTGGCGGTCGTAAAGACATCATCGAAGTAGTTACCAGCAGTGTGATCTAGAATGCGCTTGATTTGAGATCTAAGTGCATTGAGATCGAACTGGATGTCTGTGGATGGCGTTTCTAGATTCGCCTGTCCGGCAGCGATGTTGTCAACGTACGAATCTGACGGTCGTAGTTGAGTTTCCTGATCGAAGATTGACCTACCCATGCGATACTCTCCTCTTTCCCGTCCAGATCACACATCTGGTACAAAGTCTACGAGCATGTTCGATGCCGTAGCCGGAGTAAATTCTAATGTGATTGTATCATAGCCAGAACCGGGACCCCCAGACTCAGAAATGGTGTAGTCGTTCCCCAAGCCAGAAAATAGTCTCTGACCGTTGTACTCCACGACTTCCGTATCTGTGCCGCCATGTATGAATGGTAGTGGTGTTTGAAACACCCTAGGATCTAGCGTTGGAATGAGAAGTTGCTGGTAGACTCGAGCCCCTGCTCCGCTTCCGCCTGACCTAGTATCCATCGGCCGAATCAGAAGCTCATCGTCGTCAGTCGCTACACCAATCTGCTGGATTACTGACCCTACTGGTGGGTAATTTGGATCACTTACTTGCGCCGGCCTGCTATCCAACC
Source organism: uncultured Desulfatibacillum sp. (assembly GCA_964570965.1). GTDB lineage: Bacteria > Desulfobacterota > Desulfobacteria > Desulfobacterales > SpSt-501 > SpSt-501. The sequence goes on along the minus strand of CAZNAX010000001.1, from coordinate 138,760 downwards.
CGGCATAGTAGGTTCCACCTGGTGATAGACTAGAGTACAGAGAAGAGAATCCATAGAACATGATCGTACACGCAGTCGGTGTCTGCTTCGATACGATCACACCTATAGCAGGCATCTTCAAAGAAGAGGATGGATCAACGGAAGCTACTCTGTATCTAGTACCGTTGAAGACGTCACGAATGTAGACCAGGTTACCTACTGCGTCTGCCGATAGGCATGCCGCCAGCGCAAAGTTCTCTTTCCTTCGCGGTACGACGGCCATAGCTCAGAACTTACCTCTCTTGGCTGATTCAATATCCAAGTGTCTCTTGAGCGCTGGAACTGCAGATCCGAAGATCACTCCCATGGATGCTGCACGCGCCAAAGCTCTCGGACTCAGCACAGCCTTGCCGGATAGCATGTTCGCCTTAGATCCAACCCACGGATACATGCCACCAGCTCCGCCACTTATAGCTCTCCCAACTACGTGTGCTGCCACCCCACCAACACTACCGACTCCTGCTGACCGAAGTAGCTGACCACGTGTAGCAGGTTTGCCAACCAACTCAACGATCTTCTTCTCTTCTTCAGTCTGAGGTTTTACAGCTTTGATCTCCTGCTTGATCGTTCTGAGTTGCTCTTTGGACAACTCCGACGCCTCTGCTGCCAACTTCCTCATTACGAATGGAAGTAGTGGATTCATGATCATCTCCTACTAGAACCTCACCCTGCTTGGTGAACTGAAAATCTTTGATCTTTGATGTTGGTATCTCATGAACTAGAGCAAACCTCAACAACCAAGCATCTTGTTCTCTAGATACGAGTATGAGTCTCAAAAAAAGAAGATCGCGTACACGATAAGATTGGTTGATGTCGCTCAAGGCTATCTTGTCCAACATGATCAGACCCTGCTGGTCTACATGCTCTTCTTCAGTGGGTTTGATCAGCATGCTCATCCCGTCAAAAAGGAATTCACTTCGTCCTCAAGGAGAGACGATGCTTCCTCTGTGATGTACCGCGACAGTTGACCGCCATTCGTACGACCGTTGAACACAGACTGGAGGAACGTCTTCTCCTCCTGGAGTCTGCGCTCTTCTGCATCTGCCCAACGATCAACGGCATCTCGAAGAGTTACAAGTCTTTCGTCTCTTGTCGTCATCAGTAGTACTTCTTTACCTTGGCGCCAATACTATCTTTGATCCTAGATACTTTAGACGGAGACATGTTGAGCCTTGTAGCTATCTCACCGGGCTTGAGCTGAGGCTTTCCGTTCACCCCAAGTAGATGCTCGTATACGATCTTCTCTTCTGGAGTTAGCTCGTACTGGATCAATCGAATGATTTCAGTCTCCTTCGACGGCTTGAGAGAGCTCATATCTGACTGAAGAGTCGAGGTTGGCACTTCTTTACGCAGCTCGAGCTCCATGGCAGATACCTGGTTCACCGGCCACTTCAGCTTATCAGAAAGTTCATGAGCAGCGGGATCTCTTCCAAGTTGATCTTTCAGCTCGTCCCTAGCATTCTGGAAGGTGGTGATGTTGTAGATCCTTGTCTCAGGTATCCTGCCGATATTCTGATACGTGGTTATGAATCGCCTGCCCTTCTTGAGATGCCAGGTAACATGCGTACCAAGAGAAGCTCCACGATTCGGATTGAAGCTGTCTAACGCATTGATAGCCTGAATCTGAAACTCTGCATGTACTGCTGATCTTGGTATGTTGACCTTCCCTGCGTAAATGTTGGAAGCTCTTCTGATCAGGGGATCGATCTGCTTCATGAGCGGCTCAAGATGATCAGCCTGTTTACCATTCTGCTTCCACGTCTGCCAGAGCTGAAAGTCCTTCTCGGCTCTGTCCTCAGCAGCTTCCTTGTCCAGCTCGGTTGCAAACTCGAGGAAGTCGAGAACGGGATCTATCTGTTGATCAATCACCGGGTTTTTCCCCTATGATGTTTCGATACTCATTTCTGAGCTTCAACAGTGAAGGACGTACAACACTGCTCTCTACAATCGGCTTGAGTGCTTTGACTGTTCTACTAGTCTCCATCAACCGTTCAGCTAGTGCTTCTGGATCAACTTCCTTTTCCGCTCTACTAATTACCTCCCCAATGGAAGTTGCCTCCTTCATTAGCTCAGGCGGCGTCTTGTCGATGTGCCACTCTTTGAACGCAGGAGAACCGACTAGAGCACCTATCCGTCCACTACGACTTACGTGTTGTCCTCCTGATTGGACCTTGGCTACTCGACCAACGAAACGATCTGGGCTCTCCAACATCTCTTTTCGTAGCTGTGTGGAAAACCCTGTACCGACATGACCGATGATAGGACCAGTTGGTTCGAGAGAGTACTTGAACCCAGCGGCCTGACCCTTTGCCTCAGTCAGTGGTTTCGTGACGATCTCTCGCACGTAGACATCTGTATCTGGCCTAACCTTCGCCTTCATCATCGTGCTGCTACTAAGATCGTGGAGGACTACCCCCTCCTTGGTCTCTGGCAGCCTTCCAGCCTTCACCGCATTCAACAGCTCGGCCTTCTCTTCCGGAGTCCTAGCGGAGATTGGGAGCTCGATAGCGCCCTTGGTAGCCTTGTTGACCTCTCTCAAGATCTCAAGCTTTCTCTCGTATGGAGCGGTGGACATGTCTTTGCCGTTGTAGCGGATCACATCGATGCCAGTTCTGCGGAGAGTGATATTGCCTTCCTGTTGAGCCTGTCTTGATTTGATCACGTTCGAGTTGAGGAGACCACCAATCTCAGACGCTGGTATCGCTCTGCCAGCGGAGTCGGAGGCCCACGTCTCAGCTCTGATCATAGTACCTTTCAACGATGGTGGCGTCTTCAGGTTCTGGAAGTTGGGAAACTTGAAGGTATGCTCGATCACACCACTCTCTCGTTGAGTAGGCCGATACGAGTATGTTCTCGCCATTCGATCAGGCTTGTAGAAATCTACGATGGTATGCGCTCCATCGATCTTCGCTGTCATGAGCTGCTGGTCGTTGTTGAAATCCACTGACCCGATTGGGATCTCCTGATACCTGGGCTTCATATCCGGAAGTCGCTGCCCCTCTTGAGTCGATCGAGTTCTGGTGGCGTTGTGGAGTGCCCAGATCGGTGTTTGATCACCAGCCATTGCGACTCTACGAAGTACCAGCTCTTCCGTCTTCTGTCCTTCATGACGAAGCAGATGGACTCGATTGTCGTTAGCCGAGATCACCTCCACCGGCTGAACGTACTTCGGCTCTACCTGTGCACCAGGTCTAGTACCACCATAGACATTGATCGGAATGGTGAACGGCTCTGTACGCTTGGCGTAGGATCCAGAATGAGTTGGCATTTGGGCAGCATAGGTGCTCTTACCCGGCTCAGGGATGTTGTTGATAGCCCAAGAATGCGCTTTGCCCTTGGAGTCCACTAGACGTAGATCGTAGTGATCGCCACGCTTTGCAGCTGGGTGAAGGGCAAGACTTGCAGTCCACTCCGCGTTTGGACCACTCTCCTTCACAGAAGGTATCCTCTGCACGACTCTACCGGTCGGGATTCCGGGAGCGAACTCTCTACGTCCGGTGGTTGCTTCAGCAGCAATTTTAGCCATCCCGTTTTCCCGAACTGTCCCGTTCGGGAATTCGGGACGACGTGCTGCGGTTTTCTGTGGGTCCTTTAGAGACTCAAGAACAGCGATCCTACTTTCCAGACGACGAATGTCGTAAGGGTTCGTCATCCCTGAGAGGACGGCTTGCTGTATCTTGATAGCTCTATTCAGATCAATTGGCCTCACTCTTCCGAGTGACCCCGTATCATCTGCTGGTTTCGATGGCTCTCCAGACACCTCACCAGCGAAGTAGGTCGTCTTGTGACCTGAAGGAAACTTTTTGCGCCTAGATTCGTATTCTTCTCGGCGTTTGGGCGCCATAAGCTCGATAGGACCATGATCCTCCACCCACGGAGACTCAAATGGGGGAACATCTACTCTGCGAAGGTTACCTATGTTGTAACCCGACTCCTCCAAGAACTCTCGATGGGCTGCCTGTTCGTGAGTCTCTCCAGGATCTACACCGCCTCCGTATACACCAACTGATCTATCTGGAAACCTACCGGCTAGAAGCTTTCCATTATGAAGGCCGTAGACTTCTATGCGCTCACGATGCTGTCCACTCTTCATCAAGTCTATTACTTGATCATTCAATCGCTGTTTCTGGGCTGACATATCGTAGAGCATCCCCTCTACGCCTTTTCGCCCCTTGAACATCGCCCCAAGAAATGATCTCTGAGGATAAGACGAATAGTTCTCTACGAGAACATTTCTCTCCTCTTGTGGAAGATGTGCATGCGATCCAAGACGCCTAGCTCTCCCGATTACCTGCTTCAGCTTTTCTTCGTTCCAATGCGGCTCTAGTACCTGTACTTGTCTGGTCCCTTTCAGATCAAGCCCCTCACCACCAGCACCGGATACAAGTAGCGCCTTGATCTTACCCTCGTTGTAATCCTTTACTGCCTGGTTTCTAACCTTAGCGGACATATCACCACGGAATTGCGCGTACGGAATTCCCTTCTCGTCCAGCGTTTTCGCGTAGTCATTGAGCGTCTCGAGGTAGTTGGCATAAACCAGACCACGATGTCTTGGATTGGTCTCAATCTGATCCGATAGTCGTCTTGCTGCTTCCTGGATCTTTGGGGCTATGGCAACTGGATCATCTCCAGTGCGAAACTTCTTCTCAGAGCTTGCAATCTGCCGAGCCTGCGATTGGAATCTATTGAGCTCTGATAGCTCCTGCTTGTTGGGTGGAAGCGACTTTCGTAGTCGCCATTGAGTTAGCAGAGGAACTTGACCCCAAGCAGCATCATGTACCGTCGTCTGGTACTCTGACATGGGAACGTCTATCCTTACCTCTTTGAGGCTTGGATAGTCCGCTGATCTTTCACCCTCAGGATTGTAGTAGTCAACCCATTTGTGAAGTGCCCCACCTAGCTCTCCCTTGTTGACTATCTTCGGATCAACACTCGCAAAAGGATTGATCAGAGTAAGAAGACCCCTACCCGGCTGTCGAACGTAACGACGGTTGAAATCTGATCCAACAGGAAGAACACGACCGCCGGCGGCTAGGTTGACGAGAGGAGCAATATCCTCTGGCTTGTTGTACACCGGCGATCCAGTAAGAAGCATCCGCTTACCAGTCTTAGCGTCTCTGATCAACTGGTAGCCTTCTGCTGCCGGATTCCTGAGCCTATGCGCTTCGTCTACGATCAGCAATGGGGCTGACGGTATGTTCTTCTTCACTACCGCATTTTGAAGACTGCCAACACTGACCGGAGAAGCGCCTTCTGTATGCTTTGCGATCTCCTTGAGATAGTTTTCCTGCAGAGCTGCTGGTACTAGTGCAGCAGCTTCTCCAGGAGCTAGCTCTGTAGCAGCAGCGATGGAGGAGAGAGTCTTTCCAGATCCAAGTCCATGGGCCACTACTAGACCAGATTGGTTCCTTAGTCGATCTATTACCCGTTGCTGATAAGGTTGAAGCTCTGTCTTCAGCTTTGTTTCCTTAGCTGCTTCCTTCTCTAGATCAGTGATCAGAGAAGACTTCTTCACCTCACCGACTTTTGGTTCCTGGATCTCCTGCTTCTTTCCCTGCTTATTCTGATAGGCTCTCCATGCCAGGATCGCCGCATCATCTACTAGCGGCGCCAGTCTTCCTACGAACTCTCCTGCGGAAGCCTGCTTTCTGCGTTCAACAGTCTCAACCTTTGTAGCCTCTCCATGGGCCTGGTTGTAGTTCATACCTCTACGCATGAGATTCTCTTCACGATCCTCATGCTTGATCGTATGCTTCTCGTCACTATCTACTGTTGAACCTGTCTGCTCTACCCACAGCTCACCTTCTGGGACGTAGCTATACCTCGCAGAGTTACCACCAAGAGCGAAGTCTGTATCGATCTTGTTTCGTATATCGGCACCATTTACCAGAAAGACCTTCTTTCCATTCTCGGTACCGAGTTGCTTGATCTTTACCGACTCGACAACCTTCGGATCAACTTGAGTAGGCTTCTCTGTGGTCTTGTCTCTGCGCAGCTCCGCAGTTTTCGACCAGTCGTGTGCTGGATCCATTCCCTGTGACTTCTCCCACTCCATGTGCGCCTTTCGCGCATTCCACGCAGCAGAAGTGTCCTTTGGCCCCTTACGACTGTATATGGATGCACCTGTATTCTGATCGGGTCGACCGGCTACCGCAAAGATGTCGAATCCTTCTTTGGCTGCCTCGTTCTTGACCTTCGCAAGGAACTCACGCTCACTGATCGAAGCTACCTTCTCTTCAGCCTCTGCTGGCTGGAACTCCTCACCAGCTGTGGCCGCAAGAGACTGCTCGAAGGTCTTGTCTGTTGTCGTTGGCCTGGCCGGCTCGAAGATGTTGGCCGCTGACTCTGGAGTCTTACGACGTAGGAGGGTTTCGACGTGAAGTGGTCTGGTTCCTCTTCGCACCTGCATGAAACCGCCACTTCTGTAGCCAACCGCCTGTTTCTTCAAGTCGTCCATCGAACCTATGATACCGCCCCATCTCGGCTCAACCAAGCTGTCCACGACTGTCCCATAGCTCTTGAACGTAGGCCAGGACCGCTTCACTCTTATCAGACCGCTTGTCGAGCCTGGTCAACAGATTACGACGATCTTGGTTAGCTCCAGTACCAATACCCAAGAGACGAGCAGCGATATGGTATCGGTCTTCTTCCTGTTCAGAAGCGTTCGTACCTGCCATGTTTTCTGGAACCAGGTTGCGCAGATTGCTTCCAGTTTCTCCACGACCGAACGCTCTACTATGAAACCCCTCTACTCCACGGAGCACACGACCAGTGGCAGGATCCATTTCCAGATCTCTAGTTCCCAGCATGTCATCGATGGTCGCTACCGGCCGCCACGTATACGCCCTAATGAATTCGTGAACGTCTAGACCGGCTTGCCTGATCTCGCTGTACGACTTCACCAATAGATCAATGGCTCTTTCAATGGTGATGTCGAGGTCAGCAGTCTGGTTCGTAGTACCATCAGCCCTGATAGGATCCTGCACCGTTTGGTTCCGTGCTCCAGCCTCACTATGCGTCTCGTCGTAATCTTCTGTGTAGGTAGCTCGAGCGGTACCCGTATCAATGATCATTGGATCAGTAATAGCACCTGTTCCGAAGAACTGCTGGTATACTCCACCAATCCTATCGCTGGCCCAAACATCGCTCATCCAAGGTGGTCGAAGGAAGTCCTCCATTGGAACTTCTACACGCTGACCTCGCCAACGATCTACTTCTTCAGTGATCTGATACGCGCGGAACGTGACCTCTGCCTCGCGGCTGCCCACCATACCAACGACTTCTGGGCCGTAACTTCTAGCCGATTGAGTAACACCAACGGGAACTCGGACAACTTCTCTTCGCGGCCTTCCACCTCCGAACGTACCGAAAAGAAGAAAGCTTCCAGTACGACTCACGGACATCACATTTGTGATGAGACCGTAGTAGGGGCCAAGTTGTCCTACTTGTGGTGGGTCTCCTTCCAACGCGGCAACGAAGCTGGTCCTGGTAGATTGCGCAGGCTGCCTACGCGAAACCTGCATAACGTTGGAACCAAGCAGCTCATCCCGATCTCTGTGCGTTCTAGCTGTGGAAAGAGTATAGGAGGTACCTGCCGAGCCCTGCGACACGTTGTGCTGAACTGACATCAAGAGTCCCGTGAACTGAACTGGTACCGTGTTCCTGAGTGCGCTCCACACATCCATGGGAGAGAACTCAGCATTGCCGACATTACGATCGTACTCTGTTCGATCCTCGATAACTCGTGCCCAACCTCGCGTGAGTGATTGACCGAGGAGATCGATGCCACGTAGGTTGGCCATCTCTATTCCCTCCTTGGTCATGTACCTATCGATCACAGTAGCTGGGAATCCAGGAGCTATGTACGGATTGAACTTCCCGCTTACCGACATGGACCTAGGTGCCATACGGTTCTTGAAGAACTGGAAGTGCGCTGCACGCATTGCATAGGGCACTACTGCCCCACGCCTTGTCACCATCTGAGCTCGAGCAGCGTACATGTTCACTTCGTTCATTCGCTCGAACACAGGAACGACACCAGTGAACAGCTCGTGATCCATTAGGCGGCAGCTGTACGCTGCACGCTGTAGAGTAGCTCCCTCTGCTACGCCTCCGGCATCTGTAGTTCCCTGACGAACTCTTTCACCAAGTACCTCGACATCTGGAGCGTAGTACCAGTTGTCCAGCAACATGTCCGGGCCGAAGATCTCATCGGATACCGTGAGACGCATCCTGGTCACCTCACGGAGAAACTGCCTAGAGAACTGCATGCTGCTGTACAACTCGGGAAAGATCACGTTACAGCGTGGTGGGGCTACCATGAAGATGTCCGGGCGCATGATCTGCGAATTCAGCCTAGCAGACACTCTCCTTGTGCTACTAACATTTCTAGATCGAGGAGGTAGCCCGGTCATTGCGCTTACGCATTCATCCATAGCGCTAGCTGCTTCCTCAGATGTTGCGGCTAGTACGGTAACATCGATCACTCTTTCCGCAAAATTGATATACGCTGAAATGCTATCGGCTTTTTGTCTTGCCACAACGGCCTTTACTGCCGCATTCCTAGCTCCTAGCTGATTGAGTGATGGGATCAAACTGTGCTCTAATGCACTCGCAATACCTACGTATTCGCTACGAGCTGTTGGCACTAGATCACTAGGAAGAGAAAGTCCACTAGCTACGTGTTCAGCCCAACAATCTCTTTGAGCATTAGCTCTAGCTTGTATCTGCCTAGCAAGATCCAGAGCCCTTCTACCGGCTGGAGTGTCCATGATGTTGTAGCGAACTGATCTGGATGTGGCTATTTGATCTGGTGGCTCATACTTCGCTATTGGACACGGTATCACGCTGTGAAAGATGTACCTGTTGACCAGATTGAGTATCTCCCTGAAGCTAGCAATCTCTCCCAGCTGCCCACCCTCTCTACGTGTCCACGCATTGTACGCTCTGCGTGCGAATACCTGTCTGGAGGAATTGTCATTCTCTGATGCACAGATCATATCAACTAGGTGTAGTCGCAGCTCTGCGATCGAGAAGAAGTCGTTCACTCCACGAAAGCTTCGTCCTGGGGAAGTGTAGACACCACCTACTCGTTCGAGTAGGTGAACGATGCCGGAGAGCAGTCCAGTAAGATCGGGTCTACTATATGATCTACGGGTAACGATATCCACTAGAGAGCTTGTTGCACTCTGGAAGAACACATCCCACAGCGACGTTCCTGCACCAACAAAGTTGGCCATGGCATTGCCGGTGAGCGAGGCTACATTGACCTTGTACTGGTAGCAGGTATCCCAATAGAGCGATAGGTCCATACAATCTAGGATGATCCCGCGATTGTTGTAGTTCTTCACAAATTGGTATCCGATTACCTCTCCGCAGAAGAACAGTCTCCAGTTCTGATCGTTCACCTGCTCATCACGTAGTGGATCATCACTTTCATTCTGTCTTATCTGAGACGACTCAACTCTTGCTACTGCAGTTGATGGTGCACCCTCAGATGGCAACTGTGCGCCTTCTGGGTCAAGACTAACGCCTGTGAGACCAGGTAGATCTTCCGCGAATGTCGTTCTAGTTGCTACCGATCCGGACGTAGTAGTATCACCCGTCTGGGTGTCGGACTGAACACTGCCGGCATTCTCTGATTCGTTCAACATCTCTGCTAGACGTCTAGCAGCTAGAACCTGATCTTCGTTGCCAACTCGGACGCTGAACGTATCCCCAGGACCGTCGTGATAGTCATAGTAGAAAACGTGTACAAGCGTTCGTGGCAGAAGATCATGGGCTCGATCAGTAGCTGGAATTTGGATCTGACATTGCGCCGGCGAATCCGGTTGGATCGAGAGTGAGGCGGAGACAATTGGAACCTCTATTCCTTCCAAGAAGCACCGAAGTCTCAGATGTTGGGCTGTTGGCATCTACAGCATCTCCCCTGGCATGACCATCATCCCGAACGGTATTGATCTGGCTAGAGCCGCTTGGTTACCACTGCGACTAGCGGCGCCGATAAACATACCACGGTTGATGTTCTGGGATACGAGTCTATCTCCACCACTCTCAATGATCTGCTGCTGTGTTCTACCTGCACGCCCCATCACATCCCAGAACTCTGATCCTCCGGCGTCCGATCCGCCTGATGTCATCCCATCTAGACCGGCATCCATCTGACTATCCATCTCTTGCCAACGTTCAGCCATAGACAGCTCATATGCAAAATGCCTATTGGCGTAGCGTGACTCCTCTCCTGAGCTGACGTACTCATCAATGTTGTGCGTGAACTGCTGACGCATCGGCCCCTGCATGCTCACTCCCTCGTAAGGATTTACAGATGCATTGGTCACTGAATCTGGACTGCTAGCTAGCTGAGCCAGTGTGGCCACGGCTCTGGTCGCCATGTAAGCTCTGGCAACAAACGCTGAGATGGATGGATCACCGGCATCAACCATGTTCGCACGAAGGGAGTCCGCCAGCAGTGCGCCAACTCCTAGCTGGTACGCTCTTCTGTTAGCTGCGTTGATGGTCTCACCGGCGATATTGCGTTGTAGGTTCCTATTCCTCTGCCAACTCTGAATAGCCTGATCGTAACTAGAAAGCTGCGCGTAGTCCAAGTTTGTTGGAGCAGGAAAGTTAGGATCACCTATCCTAGAAACGTTAGTGTAACCAGTGACAAACATCTGAAAGTTGAACTGGAGCACTGCCGGTGCTGGTGCTGCGGACTCCTGTGCAGCGGCATTGATCAAGTACCCCTCAACTATGATATCGTCGTACATCAAGTATAGACGCGCCCCTAGCTCGACAAGTCTGGTCCCTCTGAAGTACCGCTCATAGTTCTCCCAGAACTCTGCTCTCCAGTTGAAGTCGGCCGTGTTCAGAAGGTAACCGCCTACTTGGAGAAGACGTGGCGCCTCACCAAAGAAGAAGATCCAGGAATCACCAAACGTCTCTACGATCTGCTGCTTCTCCTGTCGCTGCTCAGAGACAGACTGAATGAAGAAGTTCGAGTAGGACGTTGTCATGCCACTATTGGTCTCGACAGAATACTCCTCACCAGCAGCGTCTATCACTGGCATGAACCGACCATCCGGTCCCATGATCCTGATCACCGCAAAGACATCTTCCTTGAGCTGATACCCTCGCGTTGGTCTACGCACGTATGGATGTGATCTTCCGTGATCACGGATACCACTAGCCATCTCTTCGCGCCTTGCAGCGAATGGTTCGGTCCTAGCCTCGATAAACACAGCCATTGTTGTACCCCTAGATCACTAGATTCGTTTTGATCAAAGCATCTTTGATCGATCTGGTTGTTGGAGTGACCGGAAATCTATTACTAGGACCGCTATTCTCCGTGTAGACGAAGGCTGCCGCCCACACCATGTTCAAGTACGGATCTTCTGGAACAATGGTGTCGCGTAAGATCAGTGTTACCTTCTTACCACCCACCATCTTCGTGATGGTCTTCTCGCGCCTGTAGTCAGAATCAGGACCGTCCATTGATTGAACGGTCGGAGAAGCAGTCCAACCAAATTCGCCGTATACCGTCATGATCTACCCCGCATAATCTCCTGGAATTTGTTCAGAGGTTCCCTCACCAGCAGGGGCCGTAGTCTTCGACTGCAATCCCATGGCAGCTATGAGATTATCAGTCTGTTCCTTGATCAGTCCAGCGTCCTTCGTCGATTGAACTACTTGAAAGTCGAACATCTTCTTGAGAATATCGTATTGCTTTTCAGCAAGGCTACTTCTAGTTTGCGTACCCCCCATTGATCCCTGTTGGGCCTCCTCTGCACCTGAGCTTACTGCCAATGCTGCGGCTTCTTTAGCATCCCAGCCGTCTTTTCCGCTTTCTAGCCAGGATGATGTTCTATCTTTGAATGTACCAGCACCCATACCGGCAATCGCATCAATCGCACTTTTGTCTCCCGCTGTTCCACCAAGATAGGTCGTCAACTGTTCTGATGTTATCCCCTCTTTACTGGTGATCATACCAGTCAGCTTTTTCATACGCTGCTTCTGATTACGACCTAGTGCCTCAAACTCCTTACCACCAAACGCCTTCTCGTCTAGACCAACAGAGCTAAGCATCTCCCTAATACCCAGCTCAGTACCCCTTTTCCCGGTAAGCTCACCTTGTATACGAAGAGCTCGCTGCATACCAACACCCAAATTGACAGATCCACCAGTAGGATCTGCCCGTAGAGCTGCAGCTAGGTATTCGGATCCAGGCTTTCCAATGTAGTCAGAATAGAACTTACTACGAAGCTCATTAGCAGCTTCCCAGTTACCAGAAGATTCAGCAGCCGCGATAGCTTGTAGCGATTTCATTGTCTCTGGTGATACTTTGTCCGCAGCCTCTACAATAGCTCTGTTGTTCCGCAGCGACTTATCCAGAGCCGCACCTGATTCTTTTACTCGCTGAGATACGGCTATCATATCTCGTAGATTTGAGGACTCGGCTAGACTTGATATATCGTTCTTGACCTTTGTATCGTCATTGGCGATTCTCTGAGTGAGCTTGCCTAGTGCCTCGACATCGCTGACACCAAAATCTTTTGCCTGTTTTTCGTCCATCCTCGATAGTTCCTGCAGCCTTTTTAGTGCCGCAGGATCACCGCCAGGCCTCGATGCTCTTATAAGTAGATCTCTTGTACCCTCATCGGACATCAAACCTGTAATTGATACGGCATATCTTCTTAGGGCGCTACTTTTACTTTCGAGGCTAGAATCCTGGTCCATAAATCCCGTATTTTCTCGCATTCTTATTTCATCGAGTAGCTTTTTTCCTGCAATCTTTTTCGTTATCTCTTTAGACTCTCCCATGAAACTAGTACCCCACCACCCAGTACCCTCTTTCCTTTCAGTTGTAGTTTGATAAGCCCACTCAGTACCGTATCCACCACCCAAAAGCTTAGCAGCTAGTCGATTCATTACAGACTTTTCGTTATCAGCTGCGCTCTTTAGTTGTGTTCGTAGTGTCTCATAGGATTTGACACCCCCCATCGCATCAACGGGCATCTCAATGCCCTTACCAAATCCACGTTCTAGTTGAGCTAGTCCAGCATACTGTTTCGCCCTACTACCACTCAACTTAGCGAAGAACTTTTTGATATCTTGGTCGCCGCTTTGGTACATATCAAGTCTGGTCTGGAAGAAAAGATCTTTCTCCTCACCTGACATAAGAGGAAATCTACTAAGTTGTTCTCGGAACTCCTGAAGTCTGGCTCCTGTTCCGATCTTAGACGTCAGTATCTGACTTGCACGCCCACTAAGCTTCTGTATTTGATCGCTAGTAAATCCAAGTTCAGATGCGCTCATGTTCGATTCTTCGTAATACTTATTGATGAAATCTTCCTTCTGTTTCTGTGTTAGTTTGGCGCCAATGTCTAGACCCTTACCGGCTCGACTATATAGATACCCTCCAATGTCGTTGAATCTCTCATCAATTGTTCCAGGACGCATACCCAATGACCGACCAACACCTCCCCAAAACCCACCCTCATCACTAGTAGTTCTTAGCTTCCGACTAAGTTCCTGATAGCGCTTGAAGGACATAAGATCTTTGCCGAGTTCACCTGTTCTAGCATACTCAGTCAATAGACCCTGAGTACGCTCAGAAATAGTGAGCTTCACGTTTCCTTCCATCTGATTGAAGATCTCATCAACCTTCGTTGTGAACGAAGTTACAAGGTCATCACCCATCTGCCTGATCGGACTTGTAACCTCTGTCTGCCACCAATGCTGTATACGCCTCTGCGCTCCAGCAACACCCCTCCCCTCCATGGATCGAGTACGCATAGCTGTTTCATTCTGCTGCGCCTCTCTCATAGATCTATCTTCGAGGATCCTGGGAAGGTTTCTGTACGCTGCACGCTGAAGCTCGAACTCGGCTTGAGACCAGCCAGTCTGTCTACGAATGAATCGCTCACCGATAGGATCGTCTGAGGTAACTCCACGACGAGCTCTGATATGCTCCTCTAGCATTCCAAATTGAATCGCCCCACCTCCCGCTTCCTGAAGCATACCTCCAAGTCGCTCTTCGTTAGCAAAGAACTCTGATCTCCTACCACCAGTTCCGGATATGTTCGCACGACCCATAGCTCGAACGTCCTGGAAGCTCATTCCCCCGGACATTACCTGAGCTAGACGTTCTCTGTTGATTCCACCCGTTGCTGGATCCCAAAGTCCTGCCAACATCACACGGCCGGCACCTCTTCGTAGCCATCTAGCGTTTGACTGCATCATCATACCGGCAGCAGCTTGCGCGCCTTCGGCACCCATCAATCCGCCAGTAGCCTCTGAGATCAATTCATCGCTGATGGCACCGGTCTGCATACCAACCCCGATGTTGGTAGCCATCTGCATCATGGCTCCAGCTCCAGTTCGGCCACGCATACCCATCATGCGTCCCATCTGGGTACCCTGGTTTCTGATAGACATCATCTGATCCATGGACATACCAGAGGCTCCTGCAGCCATCCTGGTCTGCGTCAACGTCGCTGTGATGTCTCTTCCAGAGAAGAAGCCCTGTCCTCTGGCCTGCTCGAAGAACTGAGTGGCGCCTTCGAGGGAGGTATGCATTGTCTTCGCGATCTCTGTCAGCGAAGCAACTGTCTCCTTGAACCTGGTCTGGAACTGCCGCGCTCCTTGTACTCCTCTGTACAACCCCATCTGCGCTGTACGATCCATCAACCGCGTCAGCTCATCAAAGCTCGTGTACATGTCTTGATCTGCCATGCCACGAACCATCGAAGAAACTTGACCCATCTCCTGGGTATTGAACCCCATCCCACCACGACCACCGCCGATCCCCATCATTCCGCCAAAGCGTTGGCGAAGAACTCTGTTCACATTCTGTCGTTCTTGGAAGCCGGCATGCATCTGACTGAGGCCGTAGGCCCCTGCTTCTAGGCCGCCCACAACTGCCATTCCAGGTAGGCCGCCAAGAGCTGCCATACCCATTCCGCCCATACCGAGCATGCTCAGGCCAGCAGCTCCGAGAGCACCGTATCCGCCAATACGAGCGAGACCCGACCCCACAGTGGATAATCCGCCCGTAAAAGATCCGGCAAGTTGCTCCCCCATCACCTGCTGCATTCCCATCTGCGGAGACGCATACGGCATCATTGTGGCCATCTGCATCATTCCGCCCCCGTAACCCATGTTGAGACCGGGCATTGGAGGTGGGGGTGGGGGCATCATTGGTGGGGATCCAGTGTGATAGCCGCCCATGACAGGAGGTCTCAAAGCCCCCATTCCAGGACCAGCTCCATAAGCAGGAGTGATCTGCGCTGCATACGATTGGAAGTTTCCAAACATCGCTTGTTGCTGCGATGCCATCGCTGCGATCTGCTGCGAACTCATCATGGGGACTACTCTCCGCTCTTCTTACGTGAAGTTACCACATTAGAGCAGAAATTGCTGTCTCATCATGTATATAAGATCAATAGAAAGGAGGAAGTATAGATGGCAAACCCACTATACTTCTGCCTCGAATCACTGGGGCAGTTCGCCGCTGACGGGCTTGGCGGCCCGATCATAGCTGCGGGAGCGGCATTGGAGATGGTGCTCGATGTCTGTGACGCAGACAGCGAGTACCAGGTGAGAAGCGCCCGACAAGAAGAACGATCGAAGTCGCTAGAGGCGCAGAAGAAGATGGCCGCTCTGTTCAAGGCGGCGGCGAAGACCGCCAACAAGAAGAATGCCGCCGTACAAGGGACCCTCGCGAGCGTCATCATGGCGCTCAAGGGGGAACTCGAGAGAAGAAAGAAGGAGGAGGAAAGAAGGAAAAAGAGGGAGCAAAGGGCGAAAGCCCGAAGGAAGGCCCGATGAACGCGTGGAGAGCCTCCGTAGGTTTCTCCATTAGATCGGTATAAGTATTGTGAGGAACCTCGGGCAGCTGAAACGTCAAGACGCAACGCACACGCGGGCTGCGCCCAGAATTTATTAGCTCTTGATCGCCTCAATCTGATCTTTGATCTTCCACATCACGTAGCTCTTCACCATAGCTTTCTCGAAGCTAGCCATTGGCGCTGCACCTCTGAACGTTTCGGTAAACCAACTATTGAACTCGTTCAGCTCACGCTCTACTACTTCGTCTACTACCTGACGTCTGGTCAGGCCATCTACGTTCTCAACAAGCACTTTGATCTTTGGTTCGCTCATCTTATGATCTCCTCAAACCTGTTATAAGAGCATCGGTCTAGCGGATGTTAGGAGGTGATTGAAGTGAGAGTGTTCAGGCAAAGTGGTAAGATCAACCCGCTCGAATGGAGGATCGGTGTCGACGGTGAGGTAGTTTTCATGGAATCCGGCATCGCCGGAGGGAAGATGAAGCAGACTCATGATCGACCCGGACCTGTCGGCAAGTTTGGAACGAAGGGGTACAAGGACGCCAAGACGCAGGCTATACTCGTTGCCGATCGTCACATCAGGGACAAGATCGAACGACTCGGCTACCAAGAAGTCGACCCCAATACTGGAGAGGTTCTGAGATCCACTAGGGATGACGAGATCAACTTCTCCAACCCCGCCAAGAATCTTCGATTCATGAAGTGTCGTCACCAGCCGGAAGAAGGAAGCAAGGAGATGGCCCGCCTGCAAGAGGTTATCGATTCTGATAGGGCTATCTTCACGATCAAAAGAGACGGGATGATGCATCCCATCTTCATCGACGACGATCACGTTCATATCTTCACGAGGAGAATGGATCTTTGCACGGCAAACTATCCATACCTCGCTCGTGAGATCGCGAATGCCAAGTTTCCGCCCAAGACCATTCTTCTCACAGAGCTTGTCGTCGTGGAGAACGGAATGGACAACAGGAGACTGATGCAGACTCTCGATAGGAGTCTTCCAGAGAGAGCTGTTCTTCTCCAAGACGACCCATTCCGCAGACCAACAGCTATCGTTCTTGGAATTCCTTACTGGGCTGGAAAGCAGATCATGGCAGAGCTTCCAGTAGGAGAATGGATCGACTTCATGTACAGGAAGATCGGTAGCAGGAAGTTCCAATACCTTCAGGTCATGGAAACACTCACTACAGTATCCTCCGACAATCCTCTCGATGAACTGATGATCACTGTTCGCGATGAGAGCCTCGAGGGTCTGGTGATCTACGACGCTGAGGCCATCTTCGGGGATGCTGTCGTCAACTTTCGAGGACGTGAAGATCGACCTGAAGCTTGGAAATGGAAACCAATCCTGGAAGGAGACTTCATCGTAGTGTTTGATCCCGATATGACCTGGAGCGGCGGCAAGCCCGGTGGTCGCTACGGAAAAGGTAGGTTGAAGGATCTTCCGGGTGTTGTGGCTCTCTACCAATTCGGACCCGAAGGAGCAATGCACTACATCTGCAATTGTGGATCCGGGTTCACCGAAGATCAACGTAGGTACGTCCTTCGTAGAGCGGCCAACAATCGTGGCATTGCTGGAGTTGCTAGGATCAAGTACGAGTCTCGCACCTTCATAGCCGAAGGAGATGATACCAACGCCCTCCAGCATCCGATCTTTCTTGAGTGGCATCCTGACAAGTCCTCTAACGAGGCATTCGATGCGAGACTTTCCTAGATCGGAGTTGTCTTGAACTGCGTCCTGCACTTCATGCAGAAGAGAACGGAAACACCGTTCACCACTTTCTTGGTGGCCATCTCGCTCTTGCAGTGAGGACATACGATCTTCGACGTGTCCCTATTCTCCTTGTACAGCTTGCCCAATAGCTTCCTCCTTGAAATCCCCACCGAATACTTGTGGATCGAACACTTCCTCTGAAGGAGCAGGTGCTTCTGCTGCAATTCGTGCAGCAGCTTCTTCCGCCTGCTTCTTTCTTAGCTCCTCAGCAAGCTGTTCAGCCTCCTCTGCCTGCTTCTTTTGGATCGCTTCCCGAACGGCCAGTTCCTTCTCGATTCCAGCTTCATATTCTTCCTTCGTGAGCAGACCCTTATCGTACATCACTTCGCGTAGAACAGCAGCATGGACGTTGTTCGTGTAGCTCATGTCGCCGATGGACTTCTGATTCATGTAGAGCTGGTTCAGGTTCTGCTGGAATGCTTGTACGAATCCGATCAGCTTCTTGTCCATATGAGCAAGCGCTTCTGATACTCGAATAGCAGTTGCATCAACAATACGCTTGGTAACATCAGCCACTCTTACGTTTCCTTTTCTTGGGGGATTCTTTTTCGACTTTCCCATTCTGGATCTCCATACCTTCCAACATTTCGATCTCTTCGAGCACTGGCGCTAGAAGAGCACTATCAACATCGATAAGCAGATCGTCTATCGCCTCACCTGAAGCCCTCGTTTCCTTCTCGAAGGTTTCGTCACTGATCATGCTCTTCAATGACTCTATCAGGTGAATCTTAGCTCGAAGCGTATTGAGGCGATCTATCATTTCACTGAGTGTAGTCATCGCTATGCCGTCACGAAGGCTCTGAAGCGCTGCTCCAGGTTCGCTCCATTGCTAAGATCTTTGTAGATCCTATCCAGTGGGTAGATTACCGGTTGTCTCCTAGTTCGCGCAACTGCCAATTGCATCCCTCCCTGATCCTTCTCTTTCTCCGACATCGTATTCTTTCTGATGTCTATGGGGGCGCTCTTGAGATAGAGATCAGCGTCGTGTCCAAGACGAACGAAGAATCTAGATAGAACGAATGCCCACTTCTGTGCTGGGAGTACAGCCAGGAACATCTCCCTGAGCTTACTTTGATCCCATACACGCTGACACTTTGGGCAACCAGCCTTACCTACTGCTGTCATGATCAGCTCTGGTGGAATGAATCCAGGACATAGTGGATCAACACATGGATACACTACCTCATCTCCTCCACCGTGCAATGCAGTTCCGCTTCTGAAGACTACAATAGATCCGCGAAAAGGTTTATCCACGGATCTATCAGACCCGCACATAATCTCGATCTTGAATTTTGCCCTGAGTGTTGTGTCCTCTGTAAGTAGCGACTTGATTGCCTGCCGCTTCGATTCTACTGCAGCCCGTTCGTCTGCCGTAAGCGGTCTAGTGATGTCCTCTAGCGTAGCTCCAGCTTCTGCTAGTAGCTTCGACTCGTAAGGAAGAAGCTGAGCTGGATCGATCCTAGCAGTCCTTGCTGCATCTAGGAGCTGTTGTTGCTTAGGCCCAAAGAAGCTCATCTCACCCTCCGATCAAATGGGCACCCTTCTGCTTGCCCCTCTCTTTTGAAAAGAGAGGTACTTCAGGCAAATTTCTGTTTGGATTTGCCATGAGCGGATATTCCATGATGTCACCGACCATGTTGCGGTTAGGTTGGGCCTTGGTCTGCATTCTCGGCTTCTTACCTCTGATAGTTGGAGCGCTACGACGGTGCTGAGAACCACTTTCAAATGTGATCGCATTCTTAGCTACGTCGATCACACGACAAATGTCTGCTATGGCTCCTTTGAGGTTACTGCTGCGTAGGATGAAGTTCCAGGCAAACGCCAGTACATCGTCGTTGTCAGGGCGTAGCATGAACTGCCTGCATACGTGAATGGACCAACGATCCTCCGTCTGCCGTCTTTCCTCACGCAGAATCAGCTTCAGTACTGGCAACCAAGATGAGTCATCGTGCACACGCATAAGAATGCGCGCCCTACCAGTTGTCATGCTTTGATCCAGGACTTCGATGAAACTGAAGCTAGATAGCGCAACTTTCAGATCGTCGGCAATCGCCTCATCCAATACCGAACTATCCTTCCTTCGCTTTCTCGTCATCTTCTCCCTCGATCAAAGCAAGGTGCTTGCATGGAAGGCCACCAAGATAGTCCTCTAGTGGGTACCCCAACGGTTCACCATCCTGTCTAGTAAGGCGACAGCAGGCGGCCTCACATTCAGGATCACACTCTCCGTGACGAGTACCGTCACCCGGAAAGAAGAACCCGCAGGATGGGGGTACGTAACGCCCATCTGTTTGTGGGTAGCTCTTGCACATTTCTGGCCGATCTTCATAGATTGAGCAGATTATCTTCCTTACCATTTCAAGCCTCCATCTGCAGAACCAAACCGCGTTCGCTGCGTACTGGATCCATCTTCCTGCTTCTTGCACAAAGAAGTACTAGGCGATCTTTCTCCACGAACGGTACACGTAGCAGAGGAAGGTTCATGTATACGGACGGCATGATTGAAAGCCGTAAACCAAGCCATTTCATGAATATGGTAGTATCTTCGTTGATCATCCATCCAACAGGTATCCTAGCTTCTGATTCCGCGGACAGAGCAGCCTGCATGATCAACGCAACAGAACGCATCACAGCGGGTACACGCATCTTCACCTTCTTGAGATCAGGTGTCGTGAGTGGGATTCTGCTCATCATCTGCCATAGGTTCTCTGGATCAGGTTCCAGTATTTCACCATCAGGGGGTCCTATCTTCGGCGTCAGCATATCTACTGTCATCTTTCCCTGACGCCCTTGTCCTGGAGTTACCTCGATGACTACTTTTCTGACCACAGCCTTGGTACTGAGAAGCGCACGAAGCATGTCAGCAATGTCATCTTGCGTAGCTCCAGTATGAATATCGAAGCTATGTTTTGCTTCCTCGTAGCTCGCGGGCATTAGATCTGATCTACCTCTCTACGCTTCAACACTGAGTGCTGCTCTCTCAGATCTTGAAAGTGGGCCTTTATGATCTGAGTAACAGTAGTACCGTGCTGCCTTGCGTACATCTGAATCCAAAGCATCAGCCCCCTATCCATACGGCAGCTCAACCGGACATTCTTACTCACTGGTGACTGTGAGGACATCGGCTTCCCTAAGCATGAACTCGTCGGTTCCAAGCGACATCTTCATACATTCCCCAGTCCTACTCTTCTCCAAGGCAAAGATGTAGGAAACAGTGTCACCAACATTCACATCTGGGGGCACCCTGTTCCCTTTCTCGTTGATCCTCCCAGGTCCAACTGCTTTGACCACACCGGTCTTCACAGCCGTCCGTCGTGCCTCTCCTGGAATGATGATCCCTTCCTCAGTACTCGACTCATCTGGATTTGGCTTCACCAATATCCAGTCACCCATTGGCCTGATCATCTGTTCCTCCTATACTGCGTTGTCCATCTTGACCGAAACAGGCACCGTAGTTGCTTTCTTGGCTGGTTGCCTATCTGTGGCAGCCGGTTTCCTTCCGTAGAACTGCTCATTGATCTGCGCCATGAGCCACTCGCTTGGACGCCCCAAGCTCTCCCAACTCTTCTCAGGGAAGGTTCTGACATCACCGGGCTCGACCTCGAGCCCGAGGAGAACTTGCGTACGCCCGTCAGCATTGGAGCACTGGATGAGCAGCAACTTCACTTCCTTGATGCCATGCAGCGTCTTCGGCGTTACTCTCTCGTCATAGTCGTTCTCATAGTTCACTACTCTTCCTGGCATTGTCTTTCCTCCGTAACTTTGTAGATCACAGCTTCACCGAATCCTACGGCGAAGTGTAGAACGCATCCGTTTTCCGTGGTGAGGCTCTTGATCACACATCTTCCTGTATGTGACTCCTCGAGCTCTGCACCAATGACTCTCTGACTTGTAAGAAGGTGCTTGATTTTGGTACAGCCGATCACTCTTTCGTCGGCAGAACCTAGTCCGTGAAGCCTTCTCCAATACTCCTGAATCTGGAACCTCTCGAACTGCACTCCTTCTTTAGGAGGAGCCAGCATGATCTTTAGATCAGCTCCGCAGTGAAGGCATGTACCATCCGTGGCTAGACTTTCGAGAACTGCGGTATCACTCTCTGCATAGTCTACGGAGTACACAGCCCTGCACTGAAGATCGGAGCAAGAGAAACCCCACACGCCCACCATCACAAACCCTCCACACCTTCCTGAAAGCTCTCCTCTCCCGGATCTTCGTAGTCATCACTCTCGTCAGACGCCATTGCGAGTATGTCATCAACAGGATCAACAGTCCTGGACTGCGCAACGCCATCATCAGATATGAAGCCGAGCTTCCTCATGGCATCGGTAGAGGTAGTTTGCTCGAGCACAGACTTCATGCGCTCTATCTCTTCGGGAGAACCCGTTGGATCCTTCCCTACTGGCGCAGGGGTATGTTGATCTACTGCTTCGTAACCTCGAACTGCTGCCACATAGACATCCACTATGTCCCGATATGTATTCTCAGAAATATCGACGTAGTACTTCTTCCCTGTTAGATCTACCAGGCCCATTACATACCCACAACGACGACCACCAGCACCAATCGTATCGTGTGATCCTATGCTTACTACACCGAGGATCACATCACCTTCGGTGGAGTCAGACTCGCTCCCGGCATTTCCTTCTTGGACCTGGCTATCGAAACGAATGCCTTCCCCAGACCCTCCAAACTGTTGACCAGTCTGCATGCTGTCCTCTTTCCCTGCTCATCTCGAGCTGCGACAGGATCAAATGCCTCGCAATCACCACCGCACATTCTCTCACTGTGGAGCCAACAGTAGGTACTCCTTGGAGGAACTGGTGCAATGATCTTACTATCTTCAATGGACATTTGGGTTCAGTACCTTTCTGACAATCGCCTCGAATCCTGCCGAGGAGAAGTCTCGAAGGACTTCCGCTAGATGCTTCAGATGTTCTGGAGATGATCCTCGCTGAACGATACCTAACTGAAGTAGAAATCTTCCTACTGTCGGAGCTATCTCCTCGTGTAGCAAGGCGTACAACTTGTCGAATACCCTTGGATCAATGATCTTGTCGTCGTCAACGATGAGCAGCTTAGATGACAAACCCTTCCAATCGCAACGCACACAGATCACTTCTCTCTCGGATACGATCCTAGCATCACCAATATAAGGATAGGCACATCGTGGGCAGATCACCATCTCATCCACCGTGATACATAAGGCCCGTAGCGGCCAAGATCAGAAAGCGTCTGCACCACAGACCAGATACCGTACTCGAAGATCTAGCACTTGCCCCCAAAGCCGTTATTTCCTCTATTGGATCGCGCTTCATTACACCTTTAGCCAGTGCGTCGATGAACATGCTAGTCATGCGATTCAATAGATCATTATCTGGAGGGCAGTCCCTCTCTGCACAGATTCGGTGTAAACCAGCCTTCACTTTCATGAACACATCTCTCTGCTCGATCTCTTCTGCAGTGATCTCTTCATCGATAGAATCATCATAGGCTTCAGAGTTGTCTACCACTTCTGCCTCCGCATAGGAGGTTGGTTTACCTCCTTGAGTACTCTCTGACGGAGACGACTGCTCACCTTCATTGGTGCAATTGCAGTGACCACCATCGGACCTCTACGCGCTTCCTCATTCATAGCTTCAACGATCCTGTCATGCTCCCTCTTGATCTCATTCTTCAAGAATGGCATGAGGGAGTTTTTGTACGACTCGAACGAGCTGCGTACTTCCTCTCCGGTGCTGTCGTTGTCTGGATGTCTTGATGCCCATACCGTCTGGACAACGGCATGAGTGGCATAGAGTTCCTTCATCTCGCGGCGTATCTGCACCATGAGACAAAGGGCCTCCATGACAGACCCCGGTTCGGGCGGACCAACCATCTTGTCGTATATGACGTTGGCCCGCGCCCAGCCTAACGGGGTCGCTAACCATTTCCCAACTCGTCAGCGACAAGCAGCTTGCGTACCCTCTCGTCGAACCAGATGTAGTTGACGACTAGGAGTGCGAGGAGCTGGTGCGGCATCTTGAGCAGCTTCTCGAACTTTTTCTTGAAGGCTGCATCGTCGAACTTGCCATTCTCATCCAGATGAGGCTGCTGATCAGTTCCATTCAACGACTTGAGACCAATGCAAAGGTTCATGAGAGAGTACCGATCGATCATGAATCGATCTGGACCTTCCTCCTCATAGAATCTCTTCTTGATCGCTAGGTCTTCCATAGCCGAGACTGATCTGAAGGTAGCGGAGATACGGGACTGCGGACTTCCCTTCCTCATCAAGATCGGAACAAACTGGATCACCTCACCGTGCATGATGAGGCTTTCGACTTCCATCTTCTCCAGACGACTCTCTACCAACTTCTTGTAGCGAGTGTTGTTGAACAGATCTTCCGTGCTCGGTGAGGTCAGCCATTCACGAAGATCGTCGCTCGTCTCATCCTCTTTCACCTCTGGCGGAGGTGGTGCTTCTGCTTCCTTGGTGGCTACTTCGTGCTGCTTGATCCCATCCGCCAATCTTTGCATATCAGCCTTTATCTCCTCTGGAGACCGAGATTGACGGTTGGGTGATTCTTGGTGGGGCTGTCCTCCCAGCTCTCGCATTGATACCCCCGCTGGGCCTCTCTGCTGCGGGGGCGGCGGTTGGTTCAGGGGCACAGGTGCTGGACCGCTCTGAATCACTGGAGCTCCTCTCTGCATGTTTCCCCTCGCTCGTGCCTTTGCTACTTGTGTTGGGCTCATCAGAGGGGAACTCTTGACGTCCTCTTGCATCCTCACGGACTCCTTTCACGAAGAAGTTGATCAGGAACTCATCGTGTATGTGGCGAAGGAATACATCTTCGCTAACTGTCATGGGTCCTAGCCCCATGCTTATGAGGTATTTACGAAATCTTTTGGCGCGAATCTTCAATCCTCTTCGCTCCCAGATCTCGTCCACTTGATCTTTTGTGAGTAATCCCACGCTTTCCGGTGTACCACGCTCAAAAAGTGAGTGTCAATACATTTGGACGTACAGTGGGTGTACGTTTTTGATCTCGGAAAAGTGTGAGGCACCATCGTTATAAGATAATTGAGGCCAAGAATGTTTCATGGCTTCAGGAGACCGGACCCTCAAACATGCACCTCAATAATGAGAGTGGGTGACTGGTCTCCTTTTTTAGGAGCTCACACGGAGGAGAGATGCCGAGGAAGGTGAAGGAGAAACAAGAGGAAAAGAAGGAGTCTGGAGCTGGAGTAGCTATCGCCGGCGGCCTGCTCAGCATCGGACTACTGGCAGTAGCCACCGCAATAGGCTACGCCATTGGTGACGACAATGAGGAGTTGAAGCAGCGCGTACGGAAGCTAGAGCGTAAGGCACACCAGCTACAAGACGAAGTAGACGACGTGGACAAGCGTGAACGCTCAGGACGTGTTCACGTTGTAACCCCACCAGGATCGTATCCTACCTACAAAGACGAAGACATCGAAGCGTAGCTCCCCCTGCAAACCACTCCATTTAGAGGGGTCTCTCCCTCTTTCCTTAGCTAGCTAAAATCAGAATGGCCAGTATGGGGGATCGTTGGAAGGGGGCCTGAGATCTGCACGATCTACAACTCTCAGGCCCCCTTTCCCACACTGCTTGCACCGACCGTACTCTGAGTTGCCACCTATCCCTGGGTGGATTTCGTCACCCAGGTTCAGGTTGGCATAGTCGGTCATGAACTGATCAGCTCCGCAGTTGATACAGCGGAGTTGGAACTCTAAGAGCCCGATCTTTCGATGTACTCTCACACCCCCATTTTAGCTCTTTACGTCACTCGCTACCACGAGGCTCCTCCTTCGCCTCGGCCTTTCGTTGTTGAGCCTCGTACACTTTCTCGAGGATGAGCTTCTGGAGCAGACCGCCAACTCCAGAACCAGCTGCACCAATACCGCTGAGCGTCTGTTGCAACTCGAACAGTGCATTTGTCCCAACGAGTGTCGCCGACATGATGAAGGCACACCCACTTGACGGCGTGAATCCTAGAACCTTCGACTCTTTTCCTACCTGGTACGCCATGCAGTCTACGCCGACGCACTCTCTAGACAGATCTCTGTAGCACTTCTTACCCATCTCACTCTCCTCTATCTACCTTGATCTTGTCTTTCACTTCGCTGACGATATCGAACGTGCTACGTATACCAGAAATGCGGTCTCGCGCATCATCAAGACAGATGATACAATTACTGATCAGCCCCTCCAGCCTATTGGCCTTTTGTATGGCCTCGTCTCGCACCTCGTTGGTGATCTCGATCAGCTTCTGAAGCCTCTCAATCTCGTAATTGGCCGCACACATGAGAATCTTGATATCTGTTGGACCACACTTCCACCTTTTTACACGCTCCACAACCCACACTGGAATGACTGCGCCAGGCCACATGCCATGATTGTTCAGATGGACTACATTCGACCAAACAGGCGGGTATGCGTATGGCACGGCTTCTGTCGCGCCACTTTCGGATTCGTTTGCCTTTATCATCAGCTCCCTCACTCTATCAATCAATTTTGACCATGGGATCATCTCATCCCAGTTTCCCATTAGCATAGCGGCAAGATCACCCCTCGCGTTGAGCTCGGAGGTACGTACCTTCTGCAGGACATCGATCGTCGTCTTCAATGATGAGATCATTTCGCAGGCGGCATCAATATCGAAGGTAGCGCCGTCAGGTATCCCAATGACCTCTCGGAGCTTTCTGTACAACTCTTCCTTGAATACAGTCAGTGCCTCATTCAGGAACATCTCTACTTGCGTCGACATGCCTAGCTCTTCCTTTTGTTTTGCTCGCCATCTCTGCCATCCCTTTACTGAGCGCAGTTCCTCGAACATCTCTACTTGTTCTGGTGGCATACTCTAGCTATTCCTTCTGCTCGCCCGCTTTACTGGACCATAGCTCACTCTATGCTCAGGACACGGACCGTACTTGTTGAGGGCATGAATATGATCTCTGGTTCCGTATCCTTTGTGATCATGGAACAAATAGGCGGGCCACTCTGTGCTCAGAGAGACCATATACTTGTCCCTCTGGACCTTGGCTATTATCGAAGCTGCACCTACCGACATGAACTTGTCGTCCGCTTTGATCACTACTCTTTGCTTTGACGCTGCGATGTCGGGTACTGGATCAGTACCATCTACAATCACTAGCGCGTCCGGATACAACTTCATAGCGATCTTGGCGCACCACTTCATGCACGTCAGGTTGCACGTACGTATACCGTACTTGTCGATTGCCTTCGAGCTCGACTGAGCCATGATCCAGAAAAGACTCTGTCGGTCTATGTCATGGACTAGATCAATTCTTCTATTCTTGGAGACCTTCTTGGAGTCACGGACTCCTTTGATGGTCTGATCCCTCTCCATGACAACTGCAGCTATAGTGATGGGGCCGGCAAGGGCGCCCAAACCGACCCCATCAATCCCGATCACTAGGTTCATAGAGACAGCGAGAACTGATCATCGTGGTCCTGCGACCATAGATCATCGCAGTCGTTGCGTACGTTGCAGAGGTAGCCTCTAGCTCTGACTACACTCTTCACCATCCTGGCCTCGCTTGGACGTGGCATTCTGGATAGTCCGTAGCCCGCAACGAATGTGTCTACGTTGCAGCGCGATCCAAAGGTGGCAATGCAAACGCATCTGATCGTTGCCAA
Organism: uncultured Desulfatibacillum sp.; assembly: GCA_964570965.1. Taxonomy (GTDB): domain Bacteria; phylum Desulfobacterota; class Desulfobacteria; order Desulfobacterales; family SpSt-501; genus SpSt-501. Next base: position 111,438 of record CAZNAX010000001.1, on the reverse strand, counting down.
TGCTTTGGCAGCGCCCCTAACACTACAGAGACGATCGAATGGGTTCCTACAATCACTAGGCATGAGTCTTTGTATGAGACCACCAGGCATGAACTGGAACATACCTCGTTCGCCCCTAGATCCACGACACCATCTACAGTCCTGGACCTTTTGTCCCTTCCTCCAGACGTACCCTACTTCGGTCCTCTTCATGAACCGAGATTCTCTGTAACCCATTGCTGCCATGATGTAGGGGTTGATCTTTGGTATCTGCTTCTCTAGATCTGGAGCAGTGAATTGATCCACTAACTCAGAACAAGAAGTATCCTGGAACTCTAGCGTCCCACGATAGATGTCCAAAGCTATCAACAACGCTCTTTGGTAGCCTCCTTCTCTCCCATCAATGAACGCCGGCTGCATCTCAAGGATGGTGTTTGCCAGATCAGTCATCTCGTATGCCATTATGATCGGATCCTCGCCCCTTTCGGTAGCGAGTCTGAAGACCACATTGGCAGGATCATAGAGCATTGAGTCGCTCAATACCCAGTGCTCTGATAGATCCCCTCTGATCTCTGCCGCAACCTCTCGCCAGGTAACTACTGGCTCCACAGCAGGCTCCTCTTCCTGAACCACTACCTCCTCGATCACTTCCTCCTGTACGTCTGCGTCCTCTACTACCGGCGGCATACTACACCCAATCAGTAGAGCTAAGGTCACAGCCAAGCTGACAAGAGTCAGCGATCCGGGGATGAATCGTTGCATCCCTTACCTCCTTACCACGCATAGTGGATCAAACGCGGATGCTATCTACTTATGACCGTCGTAACGATCATCGCCAATAGATAGCCTAGCAGAATCCCAACGAATAGAACAACTCCGGGACGAATCGAGGTGACGTACTGCTTCTTGCTACACCTCGATTCGTTTTCAAACCACCCCAAGCTAGCCGCCAAGAGCCTCGCTCCCAACTCTGTCATCTCACCTCACAAACGAATCATACTGAACAATCATCTGATCCAACTTCAATCCAGTTTCTGGATTGAACTCGCCAGTGATCTCAAGCTCGTTCTCAAACCTCCTATGTGCTCCACGTACCTTCCACCTTCCTTGAAACGCCTTGAGCGTGTCTACATACTGAGTATTGATCTCGTCATTGATCAGTCCAGGATAATAACCAAGGTACGCCAACTTCCTTTTGACGTTGCTGGTACCAATCACTCTGCGAAACTCTGGAATCACTTCAGGATCGAATGACGGGTCTGCACCGTCCATAGCATCGTTTCTGGAAACAGTATCAGCAAGGTTGTCTGTATCAATCAGACCACCACCGTCAGTCTCAACGATATCGAGCGGGTGATCGCTTAGAAATGCAATACCGTTGATCGGTATGTCCTTCTTGCCATCGAATAGAGCGTACTCCCGCATCTCTCGTAGAGGAAAGTGGATTCCTGGATCAGTTCTTGTGTTGGCTACGTGGTAGTGCCCTAGAAACCATTGCGGCTTGATGTCGTGAACAGACGCCATGAGTCTATGTATCCAGAGAGTCGCTGTGATCTGCTGCTTGCTATATGGCTCCCACCATGAGTTTCCAATCTTGATTGGGGGTCTTCCTTCATACCTCAAACCCTTGCTACCCCAGAAACAGACTCCGTCCTTGTGCAGCAGTCTTCCACAGTTTCTGATCTCCACTCCGTACGTCCACTGATTCACCCACCCAGCGTGCCAGAAAGCTAGATCATCACCGAAGAAGAATACCTCCGAGGGCATGTCTTTCAGCAGTGAGAATCTAGATCTGAATTCAACGAATCTCGGAACAAGATGATCCCACACGATGAACTGAACACCTACCCCCTGATTCGATCCACGAGCGAACCTGTTCAATAGGATCGGTATTCTCCCGTACGGGTTCCTGCTCGACACGGCTGAATTCGAGTACGTGAAGTGATTGATTGCACCGAAGGGTCTTCCGAACTGGAATGGACCCGAATGGTTCTTGCTCTTACCAGTACAAGACACTCCAACGAACTTACTGATCGCCTTCGTGTACTGATCAAGTTGACTCAATGTTTCTCGTGCAACATCCTTGTCCATTCTCACTCCCTCGTCTCTCGATCTTATTCGTCAAAATCCTCTATCGCATTTCGCAGCACATCGCGCTGTTCCTGCGTCAGGATCACTTCGATGTCGTCAGACACAACTTCCACAGTCTTGGCGCCGTTCACCAGTGCAGTGTCCATCCTGCCACTTATCTCAACAACATCTCCTGTGTGAATGGACTCCTCGACCTGGTCGATGTTGTACGTCCGAATAGTGTGCCAGTTCTTAGAGGTGATCAGCTCGCCACTGTCTGTTCTGAACCTCTCTACCGTACCAACATCAAATCTGGCCGGATCACCTCTCTTACCTGGCAATCGGACGTACCTGCCAACGAACCCCCTTATAGTCACTCGATTCTTCGTTTTGATCGTCATTCCTTTATCACCCTGATTGTTGGACCATTGCCGGCATTGCCAAACACAGAGATAGATGTCTTGCTGGAAACAGTACTGATCCAGAATCGGTAGTTGCAGCCATTGAACACAGCACCAACAACGATACTGTTGATCTTTGCACTCAATGCCTCCGAAAGGGGTTGAAGCACCCTATCGATCATTCGCAGAACAAAAGAGGGAGGAGGTGCCTGACACTCTACGCTCGCCCTGGTCTGTTCTTTCCCTGCAGTGCTGTAGTTCTTCCGGTTGTTCTTGCCGTTGAACTCGAGCACCTGCTTGCCCACCCGTGCATAGGTCATCAGGCGGACCTCCGTGGTATAGAGTACAAACTATTTCTTCTCCCCACAAATTGAGCAATCATCTTTCCTAACCTCACTCCCAACGCTGACGGTAGACATTGGTGATCCAGACCACATCTTCATCTTCTGTTCAATCGACTCTTTGCTGAGAGGGTGTTCCGCGTACAATTCTTCTACGGGAATCACCATCGTAACCGGAAACTCCATCAGCTTGTTTATCTCTTTCAATGGCGGCATTCCGCCGGAGTCAATGATCCTCTGAAGTGCAATATGCATGTTCTCGACCACATCAGCCTGAAGACGCATAGCAATACCGTTCTGGTACCCAGCGACTTCCGAACACGCTCTTGCCCTCCATCCAATCACCTGCAGTTCAGTAACGCATTTTTGAATAGTCTCGTCGTACTGCTTCTTTATTGGATCGTCATGATACATGATCAACTCCCTTCTGCATAATGACGATGGATACTCCCCGAAGTCCCTCTGCATCACCATCTGGACCCAAGAACTGTCTACCAGTCAGACCAAATGCCTCGGCCTGATCGTCTGGTAGATGGAGCCTGTGCTCTACTGCATCTTCGTCGAGATCACCAGTGTCATGCGGGCACCACCCCCTTCCGGTGACATTGATGTACCTGCAGCACCCCTCGCACCATCGAACCGTGTCGTGAAAACAATCGTCGCAGACGGGATCTTCTAGGAAGATTCCTATGCCGCCGTTACCTCGGTAGCCCAGGAACTTGGCTAGCCCACGACAGTCTTTCTTGCACACAGAGCAACGCCAGATCGGAGTAGGCAGCTCATGACAGGTGAGCACCGCCGTGATCATATTGAGCACGTTGTAGTTGTCCAGATGCCAATTCTCCAGCTCCCTTACATCCCAATCGTCGTACCTATCCCAGCCCTCCATCACCTCTAGAAAGTGTACGCGGTGCAGGTGAATCTCCTCTATTCCCTCTAGCCATGTCGATACCTGCTCACCAAGCCTGAACTTGGACCACGCATCACCAGAGATATAGAGGGGGTAGATACTGCTATCCTTTAGGAGCCAGTAGTTGGGTTCGTGGTAGCACCCTATGTAGGGTACATTCGCTGTACACTGTACGACTAATGGACCTTTCTGATCGGCCAATATCCGATCCCTTACTTCTGCTTCCACGCTTTCCTCTCCTTCTTCGGCTCGAGCATCATGGTGATGCTGACCTTGACGTTGTACTTGTTCCCCAGCTTCTCCATCCCTACAGGCTCACCATCCTCACATATCGCGAACAACACCTCTTCTGGTTTGTTCTTGAAGCACTGTATGTAGTACCTCTCAAGCACCTTCTCTACCTGAAGCAGCAGGTCCTCGTCAGTCTCACCCTCTACTTGCTGTTCCGAGAGCCCAGGAATAGATGATCCAAGTTGTGAGTTCCAGGAGAAGTACATGACTCCGTGTTTCATCTTGCTGCCTTTCTCTTCACAACTTCATCTTTCACTGGAGTCTTCTTGGGTTTCTTGGTAGACGGAATGATCGACACCGATACCTCAATGGTGATGTCAAAATGATCGGACAGCTTGGAAACGTCGATCTTCCCCGTACCTTCCAGCTTCGCGTACTTCAGCTCATCAACGAGAGCCCTGGTCTTCTCCATGAGCCACTCGTTTATGATCTCAGCACCCTTACCGGTGATGTCTGAAACCGCCCATTGACCCTTCTGTACCGGACGATCGTAGTTCATCCCAGTATCAATGACGTACAAGGGCTTGTCCATGATCTAACTCCCACATCGTCTCAGGTAGTTCTCAAGCCGGAGAGACGCCTGTTCCCTCTCATACTCTCTCCTGCACTCTGCAACATCTTCTGTGTCCACACCCTCATCACAGCACTCGCACTGTTCCTCTTCATCCAGTGGTTGCCCACATCGTTTACACAACTTCTCATCCTCTCGGTAGTCCATCTGATCCTCCTAGCAATGGTTCCCAGCTTCCAGCTTCTCTCCTGGAAATGAACCAGTTGTTGCCATCCTCTGTCGTGCACGAATGAGCGGACATGAATTCGTACTCCTCTTCATGCTCATCAACAACGAAACTGATCGCTGACTGAGCGATCTTGTCGAACGCCACAGGATTGTCCTCTGCATACTTCTCCTTGTCCGCTTGCGCCATGCGGACCTGCACCTTCTTGGGTTTGCATTTGGGTGAGCAGTGACATTTGGGAACGCTGACTGTACAGTCGTACAACCAACCCTCACGATCAGCTTCGTTCACCTTGATGTTGATCTTCAAATCTCCAGACCATCTTATAGCCATCTCACTTACCTCCCTTTCCATATCCTTGCCGCTGTAACTCCTCAACTCGCTCACGATCCTCAAACTGAATGATCTCTTGCTTTTGATCTACACCCATAAGTTCCATGATCGTCTTAGGGCGTTCTATTACTCTATTTGGTTCCCTTTCTTCAGCCAGCATTACATCAATTCGCTCAATCACATTCTCGTACGCTGAAATCCTACCTTGCGCCCGGTAGAAGTCACTATCGTAAGGTGCATCTTTTTGATCACGTGTAGATCTCTCATACTGCACCATTACCCAATCTTTGAGATCGTCTAGTTCTTTCGACATCTCACTTACCTCCTAAGATCCTTTCGGTCCATCCTCCTTATAACAAGCTAAGAGAACATTCAGCAGATGGCTGGATGTCCCCTTTTCTTTTGTATGGGGGATTTATTAGATCAGGTAGGCTCATTTTGATGGGGACTGTCTACCACATAGTAGAGCCTCTGCCATCTGCTCTGGTCATCAGGACACGCATCTTCAGTACGAATGCGCATCTCATCACATTCCACAAACCGATCGATGTCAATCGGTCTGCTTATGATCTCCCAGTCCAGTTCACTTCTCGTACACCAGAACTTCATCCACCTGCCCGCCGCCGCCATCTTTACTCCCTATCTCCTCTCCTCTATGCCAGTTCCTCGAGTTCTCCTCCTGATTGAGGAGCCTCGTTCCGACTGGCCACCTTGGCACATCTATCGGGACGCTAAGGTCTGGAACTTGCATCTTCCCCAGATACTGGAACTGCACCCAACATCCCAACATCCCACGCGGTCTTCGGTACGCCACACCAATCTGCGGATGCTCTTTCCCACAGATTGTGCATTTGATCTTTGGGTCGAGATACGAGTCGCTGATCGACTTCGTCAGGTCCATCACGTATCGGACAAATTCGAGGCGTACCTCTCCGTACCCTCTACTGTTCATTCTCATCTCACCGCCAAATTGCATCAGCGAAGACATGCTTCTCCTCCTAAACAGTCTCTACTCCGTTGATCTTATAACAATGATCAGGAGATGATTGCTCTTACTGATCTGAGCAGGATCTTGAGAATACGGTAGAGGATCGCCAGCTGGAACACTACTTCTCGTCCCCCAAAGTGCCCACGTCATCGAATACCACGGGCATGAGTTCCCGAAACTTCACGAGAAGAGGTCTCATGATCTCACGCATCCGTGGATGGGCTTTGTTACTGGTACGAAGCTTCATGATGTGCCGCCACTCACGAACGGTAGCTCCCACAACTAGCTCTGCCTTCAGTCCTATTGGCAGCACTTCCCTGGCCATCTCTGCTGGACATCCCAGCTCACTCACCAAGTAGATGTAGTCGTGCTCCGCCCGTGCCCAGCTCTCTACCATCTTGATTACGATGAGCGCTCGCTTTTCGGCATCCTTCACCTTCATAGCTAGCGCCTTCTCAGGGTCTATGACGGTGATCTCGGTGCCAAACTTTTCTTTTACGTAGTTACAGTATCTTGTCGATTCCTGTGCGGCTGAAACGATCCTATGCCGAACTGCTTCGTGTGTGAATCCTCTGTTGGAGTAGAACTTCACCACAATCCAGCCGCCGAACTCGATCATGGGGTAGTGCTCGTCCGTGAGCAGCTTGCGTACCAGCTTCTCTGCTGATCCTGGTTCGATCTTGTCCTCGCTCTTGTAACAGGTACGAGCTACTCGCTCGATCTTCTCGAGTACGTTCTGCGGGTACTCGATTATCTCGAACGACGGTTGTATGATGTTTGGCATCAGTCCGCCGTCCTCATTATGTTGTCGACTGGAGAACAGAACGTGTCCATTGTCGGAAACCGTACATCAAAGGGCATGTAGACACTCTGGAATCCTGCCGCCTTTTTGTGGCCGCCTCCAGTTGCCTTGTAGCGCTCATCACTCAGACGCTTGGCCGCTTCAGTAGCGATGGCCCCGCAGTCAACATCATCTCGAGTCGTGTACAGGGTTATGTGCCAGTTCCCTTTCCGCCACCCGAAGGCCAGCATGCCATGGTGCCGGCTTGGGTCGTAGAGCTCATTGAACAATTCGCTGTTGTTGTACATCTCGTTGATCGCAATCCACTTCTTTCCGAACCAATCGAGCTCGAAGCCGGCACTCTTGATGTGGATCGAGTCTTGCTGCTTCTTGTAGCGCAGAACTACCCTCCCATCATCAATGATCTGACCTATCAAAGTCCTCTCCGCATAGAAGGAAGACGGACTGAGTAGTGACCTCCATAGTGCAGTTGTCCTATCGGGCATTGTCTCCGCAAGGCGCATGCCCATCTGAAACTCAAGAGCTTCTGGTGTATTCTCCCAGTCCCACACGTCGTATCTACCGAGCAGACGTACTGCCTCGGGCATGTGATCATCATTGTTGAAGAACATCCAGGCAAGCTCACAGCCAGCAAGTCCTATCTTACGAATGCCGTCTATCTTCCTTTCTGGGAAGCTTAGCCAGCTCTCGTATTTCTTGATCGATTCCGAATGATGGTCGATCCAGATAAGGTGCTTGCACGACTCCTGCAAACGCGGCATGAGATCCCACGGCTCCAAACAGAAGTCGACCATTATCACGATCTCGTCTGTCAGACTGGGGCGACCGAAGACGAGCTTCTCAAAGTCGTCTCCGTGGTTGATCCCAACCATTTCGACCGCTCCCTCGAAATGATCCAGCACGATTGCACCAGCACACTTGCCATCAAGATCAACACGATGGTAGAAGCATACTCTTCTCTTTTCCATTACTCTCCCTCTTGATCCTGAATTTTGGTGATCCACATTTCTACATCATGAGCTAGTGGATCGTTACCGTTGTCATCCCACACACCACTGAAACCCTCATAGTCGACTGACGCCTCTGTGAAGATGTCGAGAGCTATCTTGAAGTCTTCTCTCCAACGATCCTCAACGCCACCGATGTTGCCTAGTGGTGCTATGAATGCAACCGAGCTTACACCTGCCTGCGTCAGAGCAAGCGCGCACCCAGCACATGGAGGAAGCGTTACGTAGGCCACACAACCTTTCAGCGTAGCTCCGCATCGCGCTGCATTGCACACAGCGTTGAGCTCGGCATGTGCTGTCACCTTGATCTTCAGCGGCCTCTGCTTCCAATCCTCTCTGGTGTCGTCAACTCCTCTAGCGAACCCGTTGTAGCCAATCGATCGGACTTCTCGATCCGGTCCTACCACCACACAACCTACCTGCGTCGATGGGTCTTTGGACTTTCTAGCGGCCGTAGTAGCTAGGGCAAAGAACCACTCGTCCCATTTGCACACTCCAGATTCCATAGATCAGTTTGCTCCTTTCGTCACACCACCCGACTTCTTCTGGGTGATCATGCTCGCTATGCGATTGCACTCCCTCAGCAGGCACTCCAGGCACACATTGCTGTACTGCTGCTCATCCTCATCAAGATCCTTTCCACACGCATCACACTTCTTGCACATTCCACAGCCCGTGCACTCATGATCCTCTTTCTCATTGTCTACCACGCTCTTTGCCTTCTTCAGACGATCAAGATACTTCCAGAAGACAGCAGCCTCAGCTTGCACATCAATTCGATCAACGTCGTACCCATGCCCCCATGCCGCGTACCTACGCAGAGCATCAATCTTGGTATCCTTGTCGATCCCTGGACCTATCGCAAATGTAGAAGCCCAGGAAGTTCCATTCGGGCTTAGAAAGAAGTACCAGGGCCAATTCTCCCCAAGCATCCACGGGGCGTACTTTCTCAGAAAACGAAGAGATGGATGGAAGCATATGAACCCCCATCTCTTGGTCCACACATTCACTGCTACGTGCATCGCATTGAATCCATAGATCGCCACTGGACCTATGGTGATATGCCCATCCAGCCTCTTCTTGATTTTCTCAAGAATCTCCATTTGATCCTCCTTATGGACCTAGATGATCTGATCCCAACGATCTTATAACAGAAGATGTAAAGAGTTGCTAGATCGCTAAAGTAGCCTACAAAACACGATCAAACAAAATTGGCCCGTTCAATATCTCTTCTTCTGATAGTAGAGCCAACTTTCGCAACATGTCTGGTTCGATTTTCTTTTTACGAGCCAGAAGCACGGCCTTTTCTATTGCCGCCTCCGTAAACAAATCTGGACGAATAATAGGGAACGACATCCATCCAAACCCGCTTCGCCCATCGTGCCACGAGCTCTCTGGTACGTGCTGCTGTCTAATCCGATTGATACCACTACGTCCTACTCTTCCAACATTCTCAGCACACGCTTCTATCCAAAATACGGCATCCTCCCATCCCGGTGGTTTACCCGGCCACAAGGATGTAGGACGACACAAAAAGCTTCGGAATCTGGTTTTTATGTCTGCCGCCACCAGAAACGTAGCAGACATAACCGGCACGTCCAACGGGAATTTCACGATTGGGTGCGTTCTTGTTTGGGCGATGCTGTTGATAGAAGACATACTCAAAGAGTGTATCTGCTTATCGTGAGTAACTGCTTTTTCACCAGTTCCAAGCACTCTGAATCCATTACGATCCAGCTCTGATACGGCTACCTTCCAACCATCCAACCACAAATCATCCCCATCATGAAAACACACGAACCGCCCCTGAGCGTTTTCCAAACCTATATTTCTGACCGCAGAGACCCCAAGATTTCTTCTAGCTCTTATTAGAGATGCCTTCCCTACTTCGCGATCACGCAGCAACCTGATCGCACTTTCGACTTCCGCAAACCCCTGCGAGGAGCAGTCATCTACTACCATGATTTCCAGCTTGGGGAGAAAGTCAGACTGGGCTAGAAAGTCTAATGCCCCTACGATCAAAGGTGCTTGGTTGTAGTTCGATACAACCACGGTGACGTCTATACATTCGGTTCCCACTCAGAATACCTACAACGTAATAGGCTGCCCCGTCCCGCCATTCCACAAAGTGGTCACTTCAGTTGGAGTCAGATTCCTTCCAGCCCAAAAAGCATACTCGTCCATACGACCGTTGAATCTGTTTGTCGTACCTGTACCGCCGATAGAAATGGTCATTGGAAGTACAGGAGCGTTGACAAATGGAGGATGTGTAATCACTAGTGAGCCGTTCAAGTAGCAGTACAAACCGCTAACACTCGATACGACAACCAGATGGGTAGGGGCGAGTATCGATCCCACAGCGTAAGTATTGAGCTCGCGAACAATGTAGATAACGCCGGATGTGAGTTGGACGCAGAACCATACTCCTGTTCCTGTATCAAACATACGATACAAGAATCGAGTTCCGGTTTGCGTAACAGATCGCTGAAACCAAGCTTGAAAGGAGAAAATCTTATTGACGTGCTGGGCGTTGGCAGGACCTGTAAAGTTTGCAACTGCGGTACTACTCGCTGAAAACGTTCCATCCGCAACGAGAGGAGCCCCGCTGCCAATCGTCCCTGTAGATGTCAGAGCAGCATTACCGATCTCGTCAACCAACGGACTGCTTACTACCCACGGCCCGGTATTGCACTTCCAATATGAAACCAGATTCACGTTCAAAGGAGGAGGAGCCTGCACTGGTACATCTACGTCGCGCGTGGCGTTTACGATAGTAGCGTAATTCCCTGTGACCTCGTCCTTCATCTGATCTGGTGCTGTAAACGAGTCTCCCATCCGCCACCAATGACGGAGTTGTGATGGGGATGGAGCAGAAAATCTCTTCAGGTGTCTGGGCACCTGAGTAGCAAATAGATTGGCCATTTCAGGAGCAGTGAGAACTCCATCATAAATGCCCATTTCGTCCTGCCATCCAGTGAAGTCCTCGCCCATCATAAGATTGATGCTTGGCTCAATAATCGTTCCAGTGACAGACTCGCTTATTGACGTACACCCATCCAAGGCCCCAGCTAGGTAGAACTTCATTCCTGTAGAGCCGACATTTCCTCCGTCGTAGGTCGCGCCCCAGAAGTACCACTCATTTATGTCCAGCGCAGTTGGCGCATGGCACGAAATCATATCCGACAGTCCAAGGTCGTGAATCAGATCTAGGTAGAGAACTGCCGTATCAAGGCGAAGCCTCCAGCCTGCGTCCGTCCCCATTCTCGCCAAGAGCGTACCGGAATTGAATCCAGTCTCGATTTTTAGCCAACCCGTCAGACTGAACGAATCGGTATACTCAAACGCACACAGATCTCCAGCGTTGACCTCGCTACCATCGAGCGCCACAAACTTGAGCGAGTACCCGTTCACGAACTTCATAATGTCGGCTTCGCTAAAAGGGGTTTTAGACCTGTACCCAATGCCACCGGGATGTGACGCTGTGTACCGCTTGATTATCGCTCCCCTTCTCTTTGTTGCGAAGCCAACCATCATGATAGATACCCCATAAGACCATCAAGCTTATAGTTGATTACGTCTACGGTATCCACCGTGATATTCAAGGCCAAACTCGCTTGGACAAGGTAACCCTGATCCTCCCAAATGAACTCAACCACCTCGTTGGCGGGTATATCGAATTCCGTCTGAACCAGGCCATCGTAGGTCAAGGATGCGGCAACCGGGCTAGCTGAAATGTTCGTTAGTGCCAGCCTTTTTACAACCCAAAACCAAAGACCCGTACTAGCAGTTGCCAGCGCAACCTCTGATCCCGATACGGCTAGCTGCCCATGAACTTCCGTGGGATCGTATGTTACTGCCATCGTCTCCTCCTAATGTGTTGCCCAGATCAGGTGTAGAATCTGAGATTCTGTCGATCCCCCGCCACCTGGAATACTCACTTCAACCCCACCGCCTCCTAATGATGAGGCAGTAACGCCATCTCCAATAAAGTTCAAATACACTAGAGCGGCTTCGACGGATGAACCCTCGTCTTGAACGTCAATCGGATTGACATCAATATCGCTGTGCGCGTATGGATCGCGGAATCCGTGTATCTGTGGCGGCCTGGGGTCCGTATTGCTATCCAATGTCGCATCGGTGAGCTTGCTGTTTAGGTTGGCGAGAGAGTCCGCATCGTGCGCATCTCCACCCAGATAGTGCGCAGGTACTTCACCACCACCGCCAGGGCCGTAAAGCCATTTCCCCTCGGAATCGCTGTATTTGATCGTATCGTCATTGTTTGGAAGGGCTCCAGGTCCGTATCCGTACACAGGGACAGTCTGAACCGATTGCGCATCTTGACGAATATACGGCCTTGACGACCCCGTTCTACCAAGTCTTGTCGTTGCGTATCCCATTTTTTCTCCTATGGAATCACTAGACCGTTTGCGCCATTCCACAACCATCCGATTTCAGTCGAGTTGATAGTTTTGTTGAACAACGCGATCTGATCCACCTTCACATAGGCATCTCGGCTCACAACGTTCCTGCTGTACCCAACCATGAAAGTCCAAGCACCAGGAGTGACCTGCGGGAGCAAAGGAGCGCCACCAACTACTGCAGCACCATTATTCAGGTAGCCGCTCACTGTACCAAACGGACCTGAAGGAGTACACGTAATCGCAACATGGTAGCGAGTGCTGAAACCCCACGGTCCTAGTGACAATGTGTTCGCGCTCCCGTAGCGAACAAGGATAGTCGGACCCAGCTCCAATCCTATGTATTCTCGATCCCCAGGAGCGCAACCCAATGGACCACCACGCATGATTACAGTCTGTGGGTTTGGTTGTGGTCCTGGTGGAGTCTCAAACCAAACTTGCATGGAGAACGACATATCTCCAAATGCAATTGGATCGGAGCCCTCAAAGTAGGATCCGGGCTGAACTCCAGTGAAATCCGCTACTCCCCTATTCCACGGATATTCATCAGCCAGCGGAATGAGGAACTGCCCAAGAGGAACAGCAGGAGCACCAGAGGTAACCGTCAGATCAAACCCATTTCCCGACTCATCCCAAACTTGTGTCCCTGCAAACCAGCCTGCCGAAGGAATCCCAAAAGTCCCAAAATCAGGATTCATCTGGTAGTAGGCGGCAAGCGTTCGTCGCAGCTCGTAGATAGCAGGGATTGGCTGATCTCGTGCTACAGACATAGCAGCCTCGTATCCAGCTCCTGCCATGATGTCAAAATCGACCATCACACCGTGTGAGTTTCCAACTTCGTCTGGTACGTTCGGGTATGTCACCTCAGATGGCAGGTAGAGACCATCACCCATTCTCCACCAATGGGCCAATGAGTCGCTAAAATCAAAACCCTTTAGGTTCTTCGGCCGAATCGGAGAATCAGTTGGACGCGAATAGAGAGCGGCCGCATTCGCTACGGACAACTCTGCACTAAAGAGCGCCACATCATCGAGTTTGAGAAACCCTGTTGTACCCCCCTGACCGCCGATCTGGAAATTGGCGTTATTTTCCGTTGTTCCTGCCAGGGTGTCGTTGTCAACCACCACTACTACTGGAACGCCATCCAGGTAAGCACTTACGCCAGCGGCTAGTCTCGACCCATCATAGGCCCAGAGTAGCTCGTGGCACAAACCACGAATGTCCTGAGCAACGTGCACGTACAGAAGTCCACCAGCCCCATCGTATAGGATCAAATTCGGCTGACCACCAGATAGACCCCCACCATCACCATAGAAAGCAACCGCCCAGCCTAGGGAACCACTGAGCTTACTCAAAACCGGATTGCCGTTGCTTTGAATGCACCCAACCATGTAGATCGAGAATGGGTAGTCCGCATTCAGGTTCAGGGAGTAGTCATTGCCGCAATCGATGTAAGGGTCATTACCCGTGGACCCTGTGAGCTTCTCGTAGTTGACGAAACTGATCCGTCTCGACTTGGTATACGGCTGCGCACCAACCTGACGCATCGAGCTTCCAGTCAGCACTTCGCCTTTTCGTGTAGTTCTGGTGATCATGACGCCTCTGTCCCAACGATCTTGTAGGTCACCGCACTGGCAGTCGAACAATATGCCGTGATGTCATGACCGTTCTCGACAAGATCCCCTTCCATTGGGAATGCCTGGGTTATGGAATCAAACGCTTGGATCTCGAACCTATCCAACTCGATTGGCGTTGATCCATCGTCATAGCCGACAATGACTGTCTCTGGAGATCCTGTCGTATTGTGCCATCGGATCAAGTGGGGATGTCCCACAGCAGCTCCCGCTGGTGTGTAGACGCTAGCAGACAGTGCCGTCAGGGTTCCATGCGCTAGTACGCTTCTGGTTATCGCCATTTCAGCCTCCGAAGCTCATATCGAGCAGTGCCCAATCTTCTGCAGTGAGGCCGCCTCCTCCAACAGAATTCCATGCAGCTCCATCGTCGTACTGGAGGGAAGAGCCGGCCGGGTCCCAGTGAAGGCGCCCTACTTCGCCTGCTGGTGGCAGCGCTGATCGTGGTATTTTCAGCTTTGCGCTCGCATCAATACCATTCAATGTCCAGAGCTGCCCTGCATAGCTTAGCTGGAGCTTTTCAGTGTAGGAGGTATCCCATGCGTCGCCCACGCTCAGGAGGTACCCCGCAGAGAAAGCATTCCTTGCTGCTAGCCTGAATGCTCTGGCGGCTCCACCCGAAGCGACCGGGCTAACCATGCCACCAGGACCCGTACCGGCAATCCGTTGACCTATGAGCTCGGAAGTGATGCCCAGGTACTCCTGAACCTTCCTGATCTGTTTGTCATGATAGTCGAAGTCGTCTGCATAGACGACATCAACATAGTCTGTTCTGTCCTCTGTGGCGTCTAACGCCACAGGGTAGCTTGTGTTGGGGAAGGGCATACGACCTCCACTTCCCCTGAGTATACCTTCCCCACTCTTCCCGTGGAAAGGTTACAGACCGTTCTTGACTAGCTCCTGAAGGAGAAGTCCGTATCCAGTCACGTCCAATGCAGGATCCTCTCCTCCATAATTCGGATCGTTCGCAATCCTGCTCAACTTGTCGAGGATCCGAACGGTCACTAGAGCGGCAGGTATCTGATCGGGCTTGATACCTTCTGGGTATAGGGTCTGCATGATCCTAGCCGACTTGCGGACGCTGTCCCCGTACGCAGCATTCTTCTCAGCTACCAGCTGCCCTGTCTTCCTTGCGAGCTCTATCCACTCTTCCCTCACGGTCATCTTCTCTTCCTTTCTAAACTTAGCTGCGTACTCCAATCGCAGGCTGGGGTTGTTCAAATCAACAGCGTACATGAGATGCTCTTCAGCCTCGACCATTACATGAGTCCAGACGTGCACCGACCGTACGATCCCACGAATACGATCTACATTTGCGGCATAGCTACTCGGGTGTTCTGGATCTTGAACTTCAGGACGTATGTACCAAGAGACCAGATCACCTACTTTGAAAATGAAGCGCATCAGCTAACCCTGTAAACATCGTAGATACCGTACGATCCAGATAGACGGTACTCAACACCCATTATGCAGTCACCGACATTGAGATCCTTGGGCCTTAGATCATTATCATCCGGCCACTTGGGATAGGCTGTCAGGTAGCAGTTGTCCACACTGATCCTGCCCGTGACACCATCAGAGATGATGTTACCCTCTGCGTCCATCATCGGATCCTCGCAGTGCGGATAGATTATGAAACGCCTGCCATCATCGCTCATTCTCCCAACTCCACGTCTACATACGAATGTACAGATTCCTCGTCTTCCATCAGATGATCAGCGTCTTCATTTGACTCCATGTACAGCTCAGCAGCCCAACGCTTGTTCCCCATGTCCTGCTCTTCTGCTGTCCATTCCTGGATTTGCCATAGATCGAAAAGCTTTTCAATCAATGGGCTGGAACGGAGGTCATCGGATATCTCCACCAATTCTTTCAATCGTGGACTCTTGATCTCACCATTTCCGATCACAAGAAATCTCATCGTTACATCTCCATTAGGAAAAAAAGAGGCCGGCCGGAGAGACCCATTCTATCCGGTCGGCCTACGTGAGACAGGGACGGCTATCTATTCAGGGAGACATTCTAGTCCACCCCGAACACACTTTCAAGACAGTACTGTGTCCTTCAGGACTTTCATGACCTTGGCCTTGACCACCTTCCTCTTTGGCTTGGCGGCGATCATGACTTCCTCACCAGTCGCAGGGTTTCTGCCCATACGCGCCTTGGTCGCCGGCCTCACCATCATGAGCACCTTCACACCCATGAAGGGGATGGTGTACGATCCAACTCCCTTCATGGTCAGCTGCTCATTCATCAGCTCCGCATGCATTGCCAAGAACGCTGTCACATCTTTCTTGGCCATTCCCGATCTCTCAGCCAAGGTTGCAATGATCTCACTCTTGGTCAGCGCCTTCTCCTGTTTCACTTTCATCTTCTCCTCCTTCTGGTTCCTCACTCAAAACGATCTTCTCTACCTCTTCAAAGGTCCAATGATCCGGCTCTACCCACTTTCGTGCCCAGTTCTGAATCAGCTTCTCCAGCTCGGCCTCAGCCTTTGAGGCGTCTGTGAGACTGAATAGGGTGTCATCACTAGACCAGCAGCCATCATCACCTGCTGCTGAATCCATATCATTCAACAGAGTATCAATGTCGATCCCTATGTACTTGCCGGGATCAGGCCACACAGCATGCCCAAGGATGATCTCTTTGTTGTCCCAGCTTTCCTCATTTGCCTCATTCTGTGCGTTCTCTACGGCGAGCTCTCTTGTCGCGAATGGGCCGTTAGCATCCTCATCGTACAGATCAGTCCACGCCCATTCCACTACATTCTGATCCTTCATCATTCATTCCTTTGGTTGGGTTTCTCGACCCCATAGGTCTCTTTAGCATATGTGATGGAATCTCCCAGAGATGTCTGATGTTGACATCGTTGATCAATTCATCTTCTGGTGGGTAGAACTCGATCGCACATGCATCTTTCCCAAGGGCCTCATTCTTCAGATACTGTAGTTGATCCCAGGTGATACCGTCTTTGTTATCGGCACGACATATCTTCAGATGACGGATTCTACCCCACGAAACCACGGTCTCCAACACCTGCGTGACGAACTCATTACGTTCTTCCTCAGTCATCCTACTCTGACCTCCTGGTGAAGCATCTACTTTTGATCACTGAGAGCTCGACTCTGAGATTGCGAACTGCTTCGGCGGCCGAGACTAGCTCATTTCCAATGTGGCAGCCACTACTATCCAGCTCGCTGAGCACATCGTAGAGCCTGGAAAGCACCCATAGAGCTGCATCGAATGCAGGCTCTATCTGATCTTCCCATACATGATCACTCATACTGATCGAATCTCCTTCAAATAAGTTCCGCTACCCGAACAGTATTTCTCATCATTGTAGTGATGATTAGGTAGGAAATGTATTGCTGCCCCGTTTGCCCACCCAGAATGGCTAAGCGTCAGCTCTTTCCCACATACAGGGCACTTTCCTCTTCTAACAGTGCCCTCTTTCGATCCCAGCTCTTTCATATTGATCAGCACATGATCACTCATATCGACCGAGCTTTCTGGTGACGAAGTAGTGACCTGGAGGTACTGGAAACAGACACTCGTCTGGAACGGATATCAGCAGCCCCCTCGATACGCCATCTGGATGCACAAGCTGAATCTTCAGCGTGATCCCGCTACACTCCTTGTTTTCGTACCACGAGACGTTGTGGTACGGCATAGACAACTCGGTCATGTCTTCCAACGGATCTTTGCGTTGTTTCACTTTAGGCATCTCACCTCCTCCATCTAAGAGACTCTTGCTCCACCGATCTTATAACAGGCAACAGACCAATCTGTTATCCTACACTTCTGGCTGTAAGGTCGTAGATGATACAGTGGTTTTGACAACCGATAGGAGATATGAATGGGAAGCAGATCCTTTGGCGGCTCACATCCGCTCAGACCACACCTGGTTCGCAAGTCAGGAGGTCTGGCTGCCGAGATAATGGACCTTCGCAGAGACATCGATGGCGCCTTTACATCCCTCGAAACATACATTGATAGCAAGATCAGTGAATCAGGCCAAGGCTTTATCTATCTGACCGACGCAGCATCACCTACTGGTGGTATGGTCAGCGACCAGGTCTACCAGAATCCTCCCGACAACACAGTGTTGCAATCGTTCACTTGTTCTACCGTAGATGTCAGGCTTACGATCAACTCCTCGTATCCCGAAGTTAGAGTCATCACGTTGGCTGGAACGGTCAACGAGACCTTGACTCCTTCGTTGGACGAGGGGCACTACTCTGGCACGGTGGATGTTGTTATTGATCCTGCTGGAGAGACAATTGGGATCGTTGTACTGACGCCAGAAGGACTCGCAAGCGCAAGAGATGACGTTGCTGTTGCAATCGAACTGCCTCCTCAACTTCTGGATCTTTACTTCACTGGAGGTTATCCGGATGTCCCGTGGCTTCCTGGTACGCCCCAAACGGAGCTCAAAGCGGGAGACACCTTCGACCTCCACTTTGTTTCTGATCTTCCCTGCACTGGAGCCACCGTGCTCAACGACGGGGCAGGGACTCTACAGACCTTCGCGTTTGCCCCAGCCACTTCTGGAACCGTTTCGATCACCATCGCTGATAGAGGAACGACCCTACAGAACCTCGCAGCCAAGATGAAGGTGCACAACGCTGCCGGTGCCTTCGGTAATGTCAGAGCAACGAACGAGCTTGGTGGTTCTGTTGACGGACACGATCTTGTCGCTCTCAACAACCGCTATCCGTCTGGATCGGTTGCTTCCATCAACTACCCGGCAGGGCAATCCGCTCTGAAGGATGCAGAGAGCGCTACGTTCAACCTCACAGCATCCAACTACGATACGGTAGCCTTCACGAGCCCAAGTGCTCCAGCCGAACTCAGCATCGCCAACCCAAGCACCTTCGAGGCTGCCAAGGTTGTTACCAGGATCGCAGGAGATACTAGGTTTAGCGGAGTCAACTTCAGAATGGTCTTGAGCAGAGAGGCCAATGGCTCTCAGACCACTGTGGACAGCTACGCTGCTATTGCCCACGTTGCCATCTCTGCCGCCACGATCACTCTTCCAGCAGCTAGACTTCGATCTGGTGGCAACAATGGAACTTCCGCACAGTCTCACACGATCACTATCGCACTTGATCAGCCAGCGTACGCAGCACCGTCTCTTGCCACAGACGTAAATGGCGGTACATGGCTTGGATCATGGACTGGTGGACCATCTTCTTGGACACGAAGTCTCTCCGTCCACGACAACGATGTCCATGCGTCTCACAACTGGGGAGCTTTCTCAGTCACGAACAGAGCCGGAAAGGTGACCACTACCATTGCGCCAGCAAGTGCTGCATACACGATCGGTGGATTCGTAGCTCGAACGTTGACCTTCGCAGCGTTCTCACAGTCCACCACGATGAACGTTCCAGTGGTCACGTACACCAAGCTCACGTTTGGCGTGCTTTCGTTGAACAACCACACCGGGCTTCGGAACGCTGTTCAGGGGGATCATGCGGACATCGTGGATACGCTGACTGTGGACTCGATTGGCACCAACCCAACGACGGTCTGGCTGAATGACGTAACACTTGCTGGACAGAATACGTTGGGGACTCTGACCATCGCTGACGTTCAGGAGACTGTATGAGTCCAACGCTACAAAACTATGTCCATTTGGAAAAGTTGATGCTTGAGAGCGAGGCCAATGGAGCGGTACACGAAGTTAGTAGGGTACAAACTCAAATGAGAGTTGTGTGGCTTGCGCTGTCCAAAGAAGAGCAACGGCTGCTTCTGAAATCTAAGATGCATTTTATCGTGGAGACTGTCTAATGGGCGTTCAAGAATCATTGAATCAGGTGATCGCTGAACTAGTGAATCGTCGTATCCAACTCAAGCAAGTAGGCGATCCGAACCTAGCATCTTCTCTTGATGGTGCGCTTGTTGGAACGACATATCTTCAGCTAGATGCTACACCCAGAGTTATTTGGCGAAAAGAAAGAACAGGTGCTAACGGTTGGGATATAGAACAAGTCCTGCCCATTCAGCCTGAGCACTATCGATACGTTGATCAATTCAATACTGCTCCTGGGCAAAACGGCAGCTTCGAGAACCCATTCTCTTCACTTCAAGACGCCTATGATTCGATTCCTTCGGCTGTGGATGCAGCCGACTTCAACATCGTCTACACGGTCTACATTCTCTCGGAGTACGAAGAGACTGCAAACTTCACATTGCCCACTATTCGTTCTGTTATGACGCACGCGCGTAAGCAGTTGAAGATAATAGGTGATGTCACAGTTTCCATAGACGGCGATCTTCCAATTTGGTCTACTCTAAACACTTCTTTGTGCGTAGGTTTCTACTCCGACTACAAAGAAGTTCCTGGTGGAGGTAACATACCCGAGTTACTCCAGATCCAGATCTGGGGGAATTTCGAGGTGCAGGTAGCGAACATAATTCCAGATCCGGCATTTGTCTCATGTGAATTCGTGTTTCGTGGTGTGTCTTTCGGATATTATGCTGCACACGGAGCGATACGCATACCAGACTGGATCAACGATCCAGCATGGTATGTAGACGGTAATATCACCATCAATCAATGCAGTATTTTTGGTACTGACATTGGCGGTGGTGTGCACAAGTCAATAGACGCCCCTCATTTTGAGATTATAGGTGACGAAAGCTCTTGTACTAGTCTCGTCGATGCTGACGCAGTTATAGGCCAACTTCTTAGCATGAGGGGCGGGCTGACGGTGGCAAACGGCAGTATGGCTATGGGTCCTTTGAAAGGTTTGCACGCAACTGGCATACTTGGAGCATACATCAGTGCTGGAAGTTACTTGCCACTTGACGAAGAAAGCAAAGCCACGTTATTCAAAGCCCTTCGTTCAGGCTCACTAACGTTCTCTGCGCCAGTTCCTATTCTACAAGACCTGGACATGTACTTTTACCGGAATTCTGATGTTGACATAGCAACTAGCCCTGAAGTTGTTGACCAGTTTCCTTATGCTCTTGCTTGTTGCTGCACTTGGGAAGTGCTGGTCAAACGAGGCACTACCCAATTTCGTCGAGGCAGCATAACAGCGGTTTGGACTGCAGATGGTTTGTCCATCAACACACAAGGCGAAACAAAGCTCGCAGAAGTCGGTTTGACTTCGGATCTATCTTTGTCCGTGGACATAAACGCTAGCAATGTTCGTTTGCGCGCCACGGCCGTAAACACGGATAACTGGTCTGTTACCGTTCGTAGAATCATGATGTCGTTCAACCCATCCTAGGAGGAAAAATGTTCACGAAGATAATCAACGGTCTACAGTTTGATGGTCTAACTATGCTGGTTCAATGCCATCATACTCTACTCCCTTCGGCGTCGGAAAATGACGATCTCTCTGAGACGGGAAAATACCTGCGAGAAGATCTATCTCCTGGTCATCCTCTAGGAGATGTGCGGTCTGCCATTTTCCGAGAACTACGAGGACTGGCCAATCCTCCAAAAGCCGTGATCATTCCGTTCTATCCCGGTGTGGTAGACAATCTTGGACCAATCGCAGGTACGTTCGTCAAACGGCTGGTCGCGCTGCCGGCATGGCGAACTCATTTGATCTCGGGTCCAACTGTCATTAGCAATCCCAACTCGATATATCTGCCGACATGGGACGATTGGACCTTGGACCTTTCGATTCGTATTCACGGTGAGGTTCAGGTACCCACCGACGACCTCTTGGCAATTCTTACGACCACAGGGAACCACGGCATCGGTCTCACCATCGATGGTGCAACGACTGGCACGTTCTCGGTGGACAGCTCGGGAATCGAAGTCATAGAGGAGTAATCATGGGCGTTCAAGAGTCTCTAAATCAGGTGATTGCAGGTCTGGTTCTTTGTGAATTGAGGCTACCGTAGATATTTGAAGGAGCATGATCATGAAAAGAGTACCAAGAGGCATGTTGAAGTCGGCACAGTTTCGAGCATTCTTTGACGAGATGCAGAAGATCGCCATTTCCAATCCGCTAGGCCTAGCGGGAGAAGTTGGAGGGGGCATGCGAGCAGCACGGCTTCGGGCCGCCGCAAAGCAATTGGAGGGCAAAGTCCCCACGACCGTCCGTATGGGTCCGTCTACTTGGGGAAGAGCTGCAGATAAGCTACAGCAAGAGAAATTGCTTCGAGCAGGCCGGCCGGCCTGGCTTACGTCGTAGGAGACAAGAATGGAAACGAAACAGAGCTCTCTCAGAACGTGGGGACTAGTGATCCTGGTATTCGCCGTCATCGCTGCCTGCTGCGTTGTCTATGGGGTGGTTACACATCAGGAAGCAGGCCTGCTCCAAGTGTGCTGGGACAATGGGCACGCTTCCTACACCGAAGACATACAAGGGGAGGGGGATAGCGGGCAGTGCAAGAACCCAGTTCCTCTGGTGTGGCCACAAAAGCAACTACCGCTATCCGTCGTCGTATTCAGCAACAACCATACGGCACTCAAAGAGCAAGATAGGGGATCGAAGATAGTCAAAGAGGCTATGGACGACTTCAATCTCCAAGTTGGAAAGCTCCTTTTCAGCGTCGCCAATATTGCGGATGAGGAACCAGATGTAGTAGTGATCTGGGGTGCGCCGTCAGTAGTCGGAGCTACGGGTTCCGAGAGCGGAAAGATTGGTGGCTACGTCAACCATGCTAAGATCGGAACGACGATGCAGTCTATACAGTCCATAGTTCGTATCAGAGAAACCTCCTCTGATAGACTTGCTTTCGTCACCACACTCCACGAACTGGGTCATGTGATCGGACTCTCTCATGATCAGTTCATCAGCTCACTCATGTATCCGCGCATGGTGACAGACGAGCTGAACACCGCCACCACCCGCCTCACAGATAGCGATGTCCGTCTCATCCGTACTACCTACGGACTGTAGTCTTGCTTCTGAAATGCGTCTACGATACGATCCCTCTTACATGGCGGCGCCGTGAGGCCCTCGAACGGTTCCAGTGTTGTCCTTACAAGGATAGTGGAACTGAACGAGGGCCTTATTTTATGATCATCTAAAGAAAATGATCCTGGAAGAGAACGGTCTCCCTCCCAGGATCAAAACACGTGGGTGCCCATGGCATGCAGACCAGGTCCGCCACTGCATCACTGTCAACTCCAATCCGTTCCACTACAGCCCAGCCCCTACATTGCTATCAGCGCCAATCCGCTCCGCTACAGCCATTCGCATGATCAGCAATACACTTCATGGCAATCCGGTACAGCCCTTCCTGATCAGTCCGCCTGCCTTGCACTCCAATACAGCCGTACCAAGGCATCGCCTTCTCAGAGCATTTCTCGCCTGTTCAGCCAAGATACGACTCGCCAAGCAGCGCCCATTCCCTGCAGTCAACTCCTCTTCAGCCTAATCCCGTCAGTTCCTTCCCCGTTATCGATTCTTCATTTCATTACAGCCCTACCTTCCCGCTTCTCTCCGATCTACGCCCTTACGGCCCTAACCGTCCAATCCATCTCCCATCCTATCCTCTACAGCCTTTTCTGTAATTTCCTTGCCCGACCCCTACATTACCTTTCCCCTCCTTTAC
This sequence comes from uncultured Desulfatibacillum sp., assembly GCA_964570965.1. Classification (GTDB taxonomy): domain Bacteria; phylum Desulfobacterota; class Desulfobacteria; order Desulfobacterales; family SpSt-501; genus SpSt-501. Next base: position 88,005 of record CAZNAX010000001.1, on the reverse strand, counting down.
AGCCTGAACCCTCCCGACCCTTCACTTCCTAACCCTTAGAAACCACTACAGCCGTTCAATCCCAACCGATCCGGTCCTAACCCGATCTATGCCATCCTTTACAGCCCAATCTTGCCTCCCAAGCCCCTCCTAACCTTTCATCTGCTGCCGGTTCACTTCAGCAGCCAAGCTGCTTACTCTAGGGCTGTGCCCCAGTCTGCCTCAACGCCTCATCGACAGCGCTGAAGACTTTGCTCAGAGGTAACCTATCTTTCAGCTCGTTGTATCTCTTCATCCACGCCTTCAGATCTTTGAGGGCATTGGCCATGACGAGGCAGGCCGCCTCTTCAGTCACCAGCTCAACATCCTCATAGGTCTTCTTCCCTTCCTTGTTCTCGATCTGAACTAGGAAGATCTGTGGCTCAGAGTGTTTGACGATCACTTGGACGTTCAGGATCAACGTCCTTGCCTGCTGGAGCCGGTACTTCTCCGCAGCCGTCGTATCATTCCACTCGAAGCAGGCGTGGAGCGCCGACATAGAATCGCGTGCTCGCTCAACCACGAGCGATGGTGTGAGCAAGCCGTTCTCTTCTTTGATGTCCTCGAGCTCCCTGGCTACCTCGTCAGGATCGATCCCTTGATAGAAGTGAGGAGTTCGCCAAGCGAACTTCCTCCTATTTCTGGCCATCGCAGCTCCTTTCTTGTCAAAAACGATCCTGGGGAGAGATTACTTCATCCCCAGGATCACGAGCCATCCCAGACATACCACCTCTTTCGATGGCTTTCCATTGCAGCCAGATCACTGCCCTGTCTGCCCTAGTAATCCGGGACCGCCCTTGCTCACCTCTCCATCTCTTTCCGCTACAGCCGATCAGATCGCTCCGCTCAGCTCCATACACCTCCCAACCTCTGTTGGCCTGTACAGCCCCTCCAATTGCTTCCAATGGCTTGCCGTTCTATCCTGTTCAGCCCGACCAATCCCATCCGTTCCAGTCATGGCCTTGGCTTTCCAGTACAGCCACGGTACTCCATGTCGATCCCTGCCACTACAGCCTGGACCTGGCTTTCCAATCCCATTCGCTACAGCCGCTTCACTTCGCCTCCGAAGAGGCTACTCTAGGGTCACAGCCCCAGTCCGCTCTTGGTCAATTCTAAACATCCCCCACTCTCCGCCCTTCTCCGGCCTCCATTCGCAGAGACCAATGTACTTCCCCGCGATGTTGATCAGGTTGAAGACGGATTTCGTGGTGATGATCTTCGGTGGGAAGGACACAACGATCTTCGCGCTCCAATCCCTGTACTGGGGCCTGTACCTGAGATCTGGAGCTCTCGTCTTGCCCATGAGGCGGACGACGTCCTCTCGCAGCTCCGGCATGTCATCAGCCACCGCTGCCGTGTAGTACACGCCGGTAGCCCTCTTCCCCTTACCAGGCTTGAGCTCAGCCCCCTCCTGCTTCATCTCAGCAACCGAGAAGACCAGCGGAGGCTTGTTTGCAACAGGCTCCCACTCCAGCGGAGTGAGCTCCTGACCAACGTTGACCTTGATTAGACGACGGGCTCTCGCCATCGTCATCGGGATCTCCGGTATGAACTGGAGTGCGGAACAGATAGCCAACTTGATCCCATGGGTCGGGAAGCAGTGTCTACCCTCCTCGTCGATGTACATTGCGCCAATGTACTCGTCATAGGGGTTCCGCACGGTTCCTTTCTTGGATGTGTTGTATCCACAGAGCCGCATTCGGATGTCTCCAATGTGGCTCTTGCCTTTCAAATTATTCATCACCAGAGGGGTGCCCGGCCACGCCTTGATCCACACCGGAAGTGCCACCTCGAAGATGTCTTCGATGTGGATCTTCTCTCCCCTGCGTAGCTCTCTGCGTGCAGGCTCAATCTCCTCGAGGGGAACTGCTACTGTGGTGTCGTCAACTGGCTGCTCTGCTGGTTTCTTCGTTACTTTCGGCATAACTGCTCCTTGGAGCCCTTCTCTGATGCTCCCGACATGGGTAGCTTTATTGATCTTGGCTCCGTGCTACTTATAACGATCTAAGAAAAAAACATGCAGATCATGTTTTCTTGCTATTTTGATCCAATATTGGCAGTGATCCTGAAAATCCAGATCAATTTGATGTGATAAGAAATTTGGAGGTGCAAGAATGAGTATTCAATGGTTCTTTGGCCTACTTCGTATATCCCTGGAAGACGACCGAGGATCATCAGATCATCCAGCCGTAGACGCCATAAGGGTGCTGAAGCACGATCTGAAAATCCTGCAGAAATGCTACAAGTCTGATGCCCTGGTGAAGGAGCGAATGGCAAGTACCTTCTTGCTGAAGTGGAACGAGAAGGAACCAGAAATCCACGAGCTGAACGGGCTGAGGAAAGCGCTGAATGATACCAAGGCAGAGTTGTTCTCCGTCGGGGTGGAACGAGACGCCCTCCGAAAAGAGAGGGACGATGCCCGCACCCAACTCGCTGGGCTACAGCGAAAGCTTGCCAAAAGAGCCCAGCACCTAGAAGCCAACCAGAAGAAATCCTCCTAGCGCACTTCTGCGCAATTTCCTTTAGCTGTAAACGATCATAACTATCTAAGAGAGAAACATGCGGATCATGTTTCTCTTGTTTTTAGATCAATAAGGCAGGACCTACTCCATCAGAACAAGATCATTGTTTCGTACTGTCCAGCGCTTGTAGCTTGGAAAAGCGATACTGGATGGAAGGAGGGACCATTGCCACATTTGGATCGTGGCACCATCGTGGAGTGTGATGTCTATGAAGTGAGGCTTACCATCCACCATAGTGAAGTCTACTCCCTCACAGCATACGTTGGTACCGAGTGACACCAGCCGAACATACTCCCTCCTGACATCCGAAGCTGGAGATGCGTATGTCCTTACAACCTGTGTATGGCGTATGCTTCGCGCCTCAGCGATGATCAGATCCCATTGATCCGTATCTGCGATTCCAAGTGCCTCACAGAGTCTACTTCTGATCATATTCATCGAACTACGCAAATCTTCTAGTTTAGCCCTGGACTTGCCCATGATTATGCCTCCAGCACTACAGAGTAGGTTTCCTTCCCCAACTCTTCTGCGGCTTTTACGACATGCTCGTACCTGAACGGTCTCCGTTCCGACTGGAACCTAATAAGTAGATCGGCAACGTATGGAGCGTCCCATCTGTTGACGCACTCTACCACCCTCGATTTGATCCTTACGATCTCGCGCTTCACCTCATCGAGAGTGTAGTAGTTCCCATTGAGATCTATTGGGATTTTGAACATATCAGCAGTCTCCCAACCGAGCCGGTCAACTATGATCCGCCACTTGTACATGGGCTTGTAGTAGAACTGTGGCCCAAGGTCGATCCTGTAGGAGAGCAGCATATTCCGAATCTCATCGTCCCCAGACTCTCCGACCACGTATGCGAAGAAAACTGGCTTGTCCTCTTCGCATATTAGAATCCTGTTCCTGAGTGTACGTGCCTCGCTGTCCAGGAATCCCTCCTTGTAGCGCTTCCTAGCCTGGCGTACGAGTTTGTGAGACGAGTACTCAGGCCAGATGTACTTGTCGAATGTGGACTCCTCGCCGGAGATCCTATTCTCCTTCGAGCTCACCACCTCGCCTTGAGCTGGACCTACCTCCGACGGCATTTGGCAGCAGGTGACGATGGCTGCTGATCCAATGATCTTGTCCAATTGTTCTTTCTGCAGTTCGTCTCCCGGACAAGCTGCCTTCACATCTTCGTACTGATCCTCCACATCATCATCGTAGTAGTCGGCTAGGTAATCAAACGCCTCATCTATCTCCTGGGCCGTGCTCTTCATCAGAGCCAACTTGATACGATCCAACGCATCAAGGAATGTCTCAGGTTGACCGGGTTCGATCTTCTTAGGGGGAGGCTCTTCGTTCGGTCTGGTGTACTTCATCTTGAGGTTGGGATCGTCCCCAATAAACGCCTGGACCATCTCCTTGCCAACATCATCCTTCGAGCCCTCTATGTGCTTCCTCCCGTACTTTTCATAGAACTCGCGAGCACATACCCACTTATCCTTCCCAGTTTCGTCCTTACCGATGAACACCATCTCGCCGATCTTGGTTGTCGGGGGCTCCTTGGACTTGGAGTCCGTATACGGTACGCGAAGCCATAGCGTATACGCTGCCTTGGTCTTGTTCTCATCACCCTTTAGGAAATAGTTGTACGGTCCTTTCCTACTCATCTACTTCTCTCCTACTCGAGCGTTCCGCAAGATCACTAATCGACATTGCCTCTACCCGATCAATACGAACGGTCAGAAGTCCCGTTTCCTTCCATTCTTGATCGATGTCCGTCCTACCTCTGACATTCCTTACTGTAGTGAATATCAACGATACGTCATCCTTTGAGGTTGATTTGGCGTTGTCGATCATTTCAACGAAGCAGAGTCCATTCTGCAACCACACAGTCAACTTTCTGATCTCCATTCTTCTCTCCTCTGTTGTGTGCACGTAACAGTGCATCTACTCAATTGGCTTATAACGATCTAAGAAGAGAACGTGCAGAGGCACGCTCTCCAAGATTGGCGGGTAGTATCGATCATTCAAATGACACTTACAAGTCCAGGAACCCAACAGCTTTGCTCATGTCCTGAACCTTCTTGAATTCTGGAAGGCTACGTACGATCGTCTCACCATATCTCTTGTTGATGAGACGGGTGTCAGTGATGACGACGATACCACGATCTGTCGTGGTACGTATCAGTCTTCCAACACCTTGGCACAAAGCAATGGTAGCTCGAGGGACGGATAGGTCCATGAACGAATTGCCGCCTCGTTCCTCGATCAATTCGCTCAGTGCCTCATTGAATGGGGTGTTCGGCACCATGAAGGGTATCTTGTCGATGAACAGACCAGACAATGCCTTGCCTGGTACGTCGATACCCTGCCAGAAGCTAGCAACACCAAAGAGAACCGACGTCTCGTCCTCTTTGAATTGCTCGATCAGCTTCATCTTGGGTGCATCCTTTTGGTGCAGCACACGGATGCCCATAGCTCTCGCCTCCTTGGAGACGACACCGTGCACCTCGTCCAGGCTCCTCCAGCTGGTGAAGAGCATGAGACACCTACCACCACAGATCTTCATGAGCTGGACTGCATACTCAGCAGCCTTTCGGTTCCACTCCCTCACCTTCGCAGGCTCGTTCCACTTGGGGATGTCTGGCATATCTCTCGGCACCACGATCATTCCCTGTCTCTTCAGGTCGAATGGACTTGGTGCCCTTATCTCTCCATCAACCTCAAGTCCAACGTCTTCACGTATGAACTCGAAGCTGCCACCGGATGTCATGGTGGCCGAGGTCATGATCACACTACGAGCGTTCTCGTAGAGTGTCTTATTCAATGCCTCAGACACATCCACGTAGGCAGCGTGAATGTTTATCCACTTACCTGATCTCTCGAACCAGTAGACTCTACCGTCTTCTGGTGAGATCGCTTTCAGCTCACCGAACTTGGACAGGGCGTTGTTCAACATCTTGATCCCCCGGATCATTTTGATGTCCTCTTCACCCTCCTTGTCGTGATCGATGATGACCTTGCTCAATAGTTCGATTATGGGATCCAGAGAGAACCCCACATCGTCACTCCAACTCCTGATCCGAAGATGTGGATGCTTCCCATCTTCGAGCTTGCTCTCGATAGCGATCCACATGTTGTTGATGAGCTGCTTGATCCGCTCAGCAGCTCCATTGTCAAGCTTCTTCACGAAGCTGAGTGTTCGACTGAATGATGATCGGCTGATGTCCCAGCCCAGCACATTCCTCGCTATGTCAGCGAGATCATGCGCCTCATCGCAGATGAGGATGCTATCCTCCGCAATGGTAGGCTTGGTGAGGAGGAAGTGATAATTGGATATGAGGATCGGGACCACCATCATCTTCCTTCTCGCTCTGTTCACGAAGCATCCGCTCTTGTAGGGACACTTCGATCCCAGACAGTCTTCGCTACTGGTACTGACCAAGTTCCACGTCCTGTAGATCTTGCTCAGCTCGTTCTTGTCACCGGTAGGGGACTTCGCTGCCCATTCGATCAGCTCTCCAATCTCAGGATCGAAGATGTCCTCATCCTTGACCTCCTCATCCTTTTCCTTTGCTTTCGGTTCGATGAGCAGATTCCCTTCAGAGTCAAAGGCTGAAGCGATCTCAGTGTGCTTTGACTCTTCTCTTTTCTCTTCGATCTCCCCCAACTTCATCATGCAGGCATAGTTGTTCCTCCCCTTCACGACCATGTACCTAAGATCTTGGCATCCAGGCAGCGTCGCAACTAGATATGGAACATCCTTTCCGCATAGTTGATCCTGCAGAGCAATATTTGCCGTGGCGACTACGACTCGCTTTGCATCAGTAACTGTCTTGTTAGCCATTCTCAACATGGCCGGGATCAAGTAGGCAAATGATTTGCCCACTCCAGTCGGTCCCTCAGCCATGAGTGTTTGGCCTCTGCGGATCGCTTCTTCAACTGCTTTGGCCATGGATAGCTGGCCTGGACGCAGTTTGTATCCTGATCGAGATTTTGAGAGGATACCACCCTCTTGGAAAATCTGATCAAGATTTATTTCAGTTCTGATCAACTCTTTCTGAATTGGTTTATTCTGCTGCTTCACTGTGATCTACCTCACTCAATTTGATCCATATCCTATTCTTCTTTCTTGTCTCGTATCCGATAAACTTATCCCCTCTCATCTTCGTCCGCCATCCTACTTCCCACTTTAGCCTCTCGAGGAAGTGGCTGTAGACGAAGTAGTCCCCGTAACTCGCCTGGAAATGTGCTCGGTACTTAGGCTCGATCTCATTTTTCACTTCTGATCCTCTTCCACTTCCCATCTTCTGATCTCATCTCGTACCCCAGCAACTTATCTCTTCTTTCTACCCGCCACGCTACTTCTTTTTCCAGCCAGCTCATGCTGTCACTGATCAGATAGTAGTCCCCAAATCCTGAAGGGTCCGGCTTCCCTATCCAGTGCTCATATTGAAGGTGGGCACGGTACTTGGGAACTTCCTCATCGCTTTCTGCCCAGATCACCTCATTCTGTATACGAGCTTCCTTCTTCGCCTTCTTCATTGCAGGTACTTGCTCCTGGGCAGCACGTTCGTGAACCTGCCACCGAACCCAGATCCCTTCTCGGTCTTGTAGCTCGTCCACTCAGAGAGCTCGACCTTATCACCCCTCACTATCTTGGCGCTGTGCATCTCCATGCCAGTCTCCTCAAACTCGAAGATGATCTGGAGTACCTCAATCCGATCACTGCACTCGCTTGGTGGCGCCTCCAGCTCATCCTCACGCTTCACCATGTACGCTTCGGACAGGAACATGTAAGCGACGGCGTTGTACGTCTGTGCGACGGCACGGATCATACTTGCGAATGCGTCCTTGTCATTTTCGTCTTCAAATCTGTGAGGAGACAGGACCAAGGAGAAGTGCCTTCCTTCTCGTGCCCCTGTTCGTGGATCTACTGAGACCACGAGCTCCGCAAACGGATCCATCTCCTTACGCTGCTCGAATCCCAGTCTCAATGCCTGCAGGGTGTTCTCCCTGTAGTCGGCCACGTTGAAGTTTGGGATCTCTAGCAGCGCACATTCCATCCTAATCGTCTCCATCTTCTTCCTCTTCTTCCTCGTCCACCTCAACCTCTTCGGTGGACTCTATAACCTTGATCACCCCTCTAGCCTCCTGGGACAGCCTGTTCCACTTGCTCGCCTCCTGTGTCCACCACAGATTAGGCGTGCCCTCGTTCTTCTTCCTGAAGACGTAGAATGGACAGGCCGTGTCCTTGCAGTCTGGTGCATGGCTCGTACCGCCATTGCACTCCCAACAGAATGCTTGGATAGCCCTTTTCCTCGACAACCCCCTTGTTGGAGAAAACAACTTCCCCCGTAGTCTACGGCAGGCTTCCATCTTCGCACATTCCTCCGTGCACGTTGCGTCCTCTTGGTCGAACGCACCATAGCACTCGGGGTTCTTGCTCTCCAGTTGCTCCTGCACCAATTTGTGCAGGTCAGTCGACTTTCTCTTCCCCATCATCTCCTCACTCTCTAAAGGATTTCCCTTCCACCATGCTTATAACCAGATCTAGGACTCTCTACAGCAGCATTTTTCTCTGTCAGATTGAAAGAACAATGAGCGTCTAGGGTATAAGAAGATTGATCAATGGGAACATAAAGTTCCTAGTTGATCGGGTTGACGTCCCACCCATAAAACAAGGGACGGGTGCACTTTCTGGGGAAGTACTAGGCAACTCCCTGGCAGTGCCAGATCAAGGAGGTTCCAATGGAACACTATTCTATTGTGATCGAGTCCGAAGGCGGAGTGACCCTGCTTCGCGTGGGCTTCGGCAAACCAGCACAGAACAACCAGATCGTGGCGGAAGTGGATGCGTTCATGCGCTCTCCCTCCGCCAACACGATCCCTGGTGGAGCGCTGTGCCTTGTGAATGGACCGGCATCGCTGCCGGTTGCGTTCATACTGGCACACCATCTGATCCACCGCTTCTGCGAAGTGGCCATCTTCGATCCGAAGACGACGAGCTATGTGATAGTGTCGTCTCACGGCGGTCGCGCCGTGGGAGATACGATCACAGCGGGATCGGACGGCTACCCGCTGTAAGCAAGCTGGAGCCTGGAATCCTAGTTCCAGGTCTCCGGAGGGTCTTCAAAAGCCCTCCTTTTAGCTCGTTATGTGAAAATACTGATCACAGTCTGTATATAAGAATTACGATCGGGAAAGGTCTAACCTCGAAAAAGAAAGGACTGAGACCAATGCCGAAACCAAAAACCGTGGCCAAGTTTGTGACCTATGAAGCAGCGCTGAACTTCTGCCTAGCTACGCCGTCGCTAGGTCTGCTCGAAGTCAAAACAGTACCAGACGGCTTCGCAGTAACTACCTCCTGCCTCGGAAATGTCACCGAAACCGGTGATCACTTCTCCATCACCCTCGTCGACATCCCGCTGACGCAAGCCTTCCTGCACGGAAGCGCCACGTTCCGCCCGCCCCCGAATGCGAAAGATCGCTAGATTCTAGGGGAGTTCTCCCCAATTTCCTTAGCTACGTAACATTACGACCTCGATCACTGGTATAAGAATAGTAGAAAGGAATAACGAAGATGAACAATAGATGGAACTGTGATTGTGGATTCCGACCAATATCTAGATCCTGCCCGGAATGTGGATCGCGGCCGACTAGTGAGCAGCTAGTAGGGGCTGCTTTCGGAGACGCCGTGCTTTGGAGTAGGGATAGGGGCAACGAGGTATGCCCAACGGGATCGTTTGGGGATAGGATACACTGCCCCGATGAGACTCCAGGTAAGTGCGGTAGGTGGCTCTGGAAGGGACTGCCGTGCCCCAAAACCTTCTTCATCGATCCCGCAGAGGAGGACACCTACATGAGTAATGTCGGTGGGAAGTACGGATTTGTGGTGTGCCGGAGTTGACGAAAGGGGCGGACTAAAATACATGTGGCCAGGTGTTAGTAGTAGTTAGAGGAGAGCTATTTCAATGACCGATTCCTTGAGATTTTCTCTGATCCGCGATGGTAATACCGTCGCAGCGGGTGTGCTATTCCGAGATGGTGCAGCCGTTCTGCGATGGCTGGGGCAGCATCCAAGCTTCCAAACGTACGAGACGTTTCAGGACGTCATCGATATTCACCACGTTGGAAAAGGTACCGACCTGACTTGGATCGATGGCGTGTGTTTTTCTTGCAGGACCGAAGCTAACTTCTGGCAAGGCTCCGATGGTAACGGTGGTCAATGTTGTCGTTGCGGTGCGACGTGGGATGGTGTGCCATCGTTTGAGGCCGAGCCCGAGAAAGGGGCATGGAGGAAACTTGAATAACAATAACAGTATAGATTGTGAGGAAACTCCAGCAGAAATATGGGCTATGGCATGCGAGCGGGCAACGCACCACGTCATCAGGAACCTGTTCGTTGTGCTCAAGCGAGATCTAGAAGAGGTCCGTGCTTATCGAATTCACCAGGGAGGGCAATCGTGCGGTCCTCCTTGTAACGAGCTGCTCAACGTACCACCGTCAACATTGGGTTATTTGGATCGGCTCGTGCGTCGTGGACTTGCCCTTACAGAAGGATTCAAGAATGAGTGAAGCAAACTTTGGTAAGTGGGATGATTACAATGTCGGGGGGAAGTCATGAAACCGTTCCCGACGCGCCCGTCATCTTATTGGGTCGACGGGCTGATCGTCCCAGCAACCGGAGGGGGCTACTGGGCTATCAGGGGACGAACTACCCCGGCAGGCACAGAGCTGTTCTGTGCTGGGGTCGACGAGAGAGGTCAGTTGAAATACCAGGAGGGCTGGCCCCCTGATGTGGGGGCCAGGTATTGTTGGTGCACGCCTGATGATGGCGGAGCAGATTGTATCTGTCTCCGCTAGATCCCTACCTAGGCTCACTTCGAGCCAATTTCCTTAGCTGATCACAGAAATCCATGTATAGATCAGTATATAAGATCAGTAGAAAGGAAACACATATGACACTTGTAGTTGATAGCGATCGGCTCTACAGCCTGCTCATCAGGTTGCAAGAGCCAAGGCCGGTCCACGTCTGGGTTCTTCCCGCCCCTAGCAGTTTTAGGCAGCTGGAAAGTGGCATGCCTGGATGCTACTACCAGTTTGCCTTCGGCCCCATCAATGTCCTCATCCCCATCTAGTCCCACCTTCCGTTCATTCCTTAGCTGATCATAGAAATTACGGCATAGATCAGTATATAAGGATTATGAGTGAGAGATCCCTACTCGCTCAAAGGACAAGGCAAAGAGAATGCATCTCGTAGCCAAAGTATTTGGGGAAGATCTTGCATTGGCTGAAATGCTGGCTAAGGCTGGCATTTCCACTAAGCTCGTGCACGGTGGTTTGATCGTCGAACTACCGAAGCACAACGATACGGATGACTATCGTGTAGTGTACACATCCCCACCGGAATTGAAGGACTACAAGATGGGCATCGCCATCAACTGCCGTGAATACGGTGGTGGTATGTCCAACTCCGGGGACGCAACAGTGATGTGCTACCCGGATGGTCTCCCCATTCATCCGTATCACATTCCTCGTAGTGGACACCTATCGAACGGTATACATGCCCTTTTCTCAGTTCCTGTTTCTGCCTTCGATACGATCATGGTAGTGGAAGTGAGAGCGTGTGAAGACTGGATTCAGATCATTGGCTGCAGCTGTCACCTACACCCAGACTTGACACTTGAAATCGTGGAAAAAACGATCTGGAAGGGGTACTATGACGAAACCCTTCCAGAATCAATCAAATGTTTCACCGATGCCATCGCGGCAGCAGTGGCAAAAGCGAACTGCTACCATTGTCGCGAACCTCACTTCATCGCACGCTAACCCCAGGCACACTTCTGTGCCATTTCCCTTAGCTGATCATGACTACGTAATGAAAGGGCGCTCGAAGAACTCGAGGCCCCTGGATAGGTGGGTATACGTTCTAGTCGAACCAGAAGACTCCTGTGCTCCTGATCCTAGCTCCTCTCTCACTGCTAACCACACCCGCTTCGTTGTTGGCAATGACTTGTCGCCATTGCTTGAACGAGACAGTCTTGTGATCCGGATGTGTTATCTTTCCGCGTACGAAGTAGTCGTACGTACGGACGGCGTATCCGTGTTCCAACTTCGATGAGCTTTTTCGGATCGCAATCTCATCAGCCATGTGCGGCTTACCGCCACGGCGATGTTTCATAGCTTCGCTGATAGCCGTCTTCTTCCTGACGATGACGCTACCATCTTTGATACCGGCGTCGATAGCGTCTCTCACAGTCTCCTTCGTCTCAAGGAAGAACCACTCTCCCTGTCGGGTGTTTCGCCTCGTACCCTCAACAAGCTGTACGGTACGTCCCAAGCTGTCGCAGGCCTGTTTGACACTGGTACAAGCGTCATTCAGCTGAGCAATGAACAGCTGACGCTCATCCACACCCATGAGGAAGTATCGCTTTTCTTCTGAAGTCTTCCTAGCCAGCCGGATCGACTTTTCAGTCACAGAAATGATACGCGTACTCTTAGCGATCTTCACTTTTGCAACTTGCTCATGCCAACGAGCATCAGACTCACTACGATGCCGCCTGATCTCCTCCTCAAATTCACGAACGGGCTCAGCAACCAATAGAACCAACTGGTTGATCTCCCGATCAGTATCCCGGACCTGAATCACAGTATCCTTTCCGGGATAGATCCTAAAGTACTCTCCCCTCTCGTTACCTTTGAACCTACGCTGGATGTCGATCTGGAAGATCAAGTCCATTCCCCGACCGTTCCTGATCGGCTTGCTCTGCATCTCAAGATGCAAACCCGCTTTGGCAAACTGCTCAACCAGCCTACGATCAACCATCTAACTCCTCCCTGTCTCTTTCAATCACATCTGACAGCAAGCTTCGTATGCTTTTTCAAAGCCCTCACCGTAGCTACCAACTCCTGGAAGTCTATCGCTTTTGCCGTCAATTTGAGATCGACGGAAATGATACTCCCCTTCACGAAAAAGTTGACTGCAGACTCTAGGGGAGTTTCTGGATCTAGTTTCACCACTACTCTACTACCGAAGTCGCTCACGATCAAGTGCTCTAGATTGCGTATGGTCCTCTCGATCATCTCCTTAGTGTCCTTCTCTTCGTCCCTCAACTGCTTCTCACGCTCACCGGCACCATTGAGGCTCTTGAGCCCCTCATCGATAGCAGTGTAGAACTTGGGTGAGGCGTCTCCTGCGCAGTAGTCGTACTTGTACTGCCGACGGAACCCGCTGACCTTCATACTGTAGTTCCCGCCCATGCTGAGCTTGAGCTTGCCAACGTACCCATCCCCGTCTACTGCAAATTCTACCTTTGCGATCCGATCAGCAGTAGCGATCTCCACCCACGTAATTGTTTCCTTAGACCGATCTGTTATTGCAAGATCATGTCCAAGCTCCTTGAGCTTAGCTATGATCTTATTGAACGCATCGATCTCACAAGTTCGAGCATGCGCGCAGATCACTTTCACCTGCTCAACCGAATTCTTGAAATTGACGGTAGCTCGTCTCCATCTACCATCCTTCATCAGCTGTATCTCACTCATGTCGTCTCCTCATCGTGGTCCTTGGATCAACAGTTCCTTCACCACGTCATCTACATCAACTTCGCCGACTAGTTGCTTCCGCATGGAAGGTAGATCACCTATGTACCCTGGCGGGTTGTAGGCCTTGAATGTTCTATCCGGCCCCATGATCACAATATCTGCATCCCCGAAGTGGGAGCTATCGAACATGTGATTGCAGTAGAGGAACAGCTTTTCCTCTTCGCTGAGCATCCTCGCTACCGCTTCTCGTATACTGTCAGAAGGAAAGTCGTACCGCTCTATCAGCTCCTTGAACTTGACCTTCTTTCGTTCCATCTCGTTCTTCACGTCTATCGTCTTCTTGGACATTTGTGGTCCCTTCACAATCGCAGGGCTATCACTCATTCCACAGAGACTCTCATACGTCCGTTCATCCATATAGAGCACATCGGCTTTGTTATTCACTTTCGTTTCAGGGTGATCAGAAACGTGTCCTGAATCTGCTCTATCTGGATGTCCATTTCCTCCAGCACATCCAGTGCTGGGTTGTGACAGTCGCGGAGGTCCGACAGCAACAAGGGTGAGTCCGTCGAGAGAGTCCTTTTGATCACTTCGAGTACTCGACTCCTGATCTTCTCCTCCGTGAATGGCTGGCGTATGATCTCGAGCAGGTTCTCCCTTAGCGCCTGCATTATGCGATCGGCGAGAACTTCTTTTCCCTTTTCCGTTAGATCCATTCTTCATCAGCACCTCCGGCAGATTACACTCCTTCACGAAAGCAATGTCAGCTGGCCAATAGTACTCTCTAGCAGGTCTAGTCAGAAATCCAGCCTCTACAAGCCTGGATAGTGATCCACGTATACCAGTCTCAGAGTGACTGCTCGTTACGATCAGTGTGTCGACGATCTCCTTAGTAGAAGGGGCCGTGTTGTGCAAGTGCACGAACGTGTCGACAAAGGTGTATACGATCCTATGTAGATCCGGTTCGTCACTCAATCGATACTGAAAGTCCAACATCAGCTCCCTTGACCATTCCACCAAACTGCAATTGAGACTAGCTTCTGTCTTGAAGATAGTCGCGTTGAAGTGAGCTTTTGTTGCTCCTATGAATATCGATCTGACTGGTATGGTGGGCTCGCTCAGGAGCATTGGCCGCGGTCTATGTTTCTTCCCCATCTCTTATCCTTTCAATCAACCACATCATCTAGATACTCCCCCCACCTATCCTCTGGGTAGACGATCATTTTTCCGCACACAACCAGGGCATTCTCGCCCTCACGATCACAGTAACCCTGACAATACTCCTTAGAACCTTGCGCAGCCGTAACAAGCCTGTCCAGACCCGTGATCACTACTACTTTGTAGTTGTTGGGTCCGCGTCTGTTGACATCTAGAGTTCGTGCAAGCGTAAACAGATCAAGAGCTATCTCACGTAGTTTCTCTATATCCTTTTGGTCACGAATTGTCTTGAAACATAGGCGCAACTTTATGCTATCCATCGATCTCACTCCTATCTCAGTTGATCAGTGTAGTCCTTGTTCTCTTCGATCTCCAGCACTGCACGGACCTTGTTCCAGTCCTCTTTGCATAGAGCCCACACTTCTCGAAACATAGGCATGCCGTTGATGGAACGAGGAAATGCACTATCGTGGTAGGCGAACAGAACACCTAGATCTTTCTGCATTCGATCTATGTCCTCTGCCTTGACGTCAGTGAAAGATAGAGGCATGAAGACCATCGACACCAAAGAGGTATCCTTGATCTGTGTAGAGAGAAAGATCTGATTCGACAGAATACTCTTCACAATCTCGTTCAGCTCTTCTGGGGATCGCTTACGTAGCATACTGTCCAAGTCAATTCTATTCTTTTCCACCACTGTACATACCCTTCTCTTCCGGTGTTAGGCACTTGCCGCAGATCACGTATTCAGGAACTTGGATCACCTTGCCGCTCTCATCTGTCGCCTCGGTCACGTTCAGCTCTGCCCCACATCTAACGCACTCTCTTCTGGCAGCAAAGCCTATGGCACGTGCCGCAATCTCGATCTCTGACGAGAAAGCCTTGTGACAGCTAGCCATATCGTGCAGGAGCATCGCAGCGTGACAGATCCCCACCACATCCCGAAGCTTGTTGATCTCGAACCTCATTGCTGCTTCGAGTACCTTTGGGTGAACCGGGTAACACTCCCACCTCTCGGCGAGCTCTTCTGCCCATCGCGGCACTACGCCATTAGGCCACTGTCCGTGGGCCTCGAGGTGGACTACGTCGTCATAGTTTGGTGTATGAAATGGCGAAGTATGCTCATCCATTACGGCTTCCATCCTTTCGGCTGCTTCCACCCTTCAGACAGGGCCTTCACCGCCCAATCTGGCAGTGGACGATCCTTATCAGCCGCTTTCAGTGCCGCCCTACACGCACGAAGTGCGGCACTAGCCACGCTCTTTGAATCCCAACGGAATGGATTGATTGCGTCAGGGTTGAACTGGAAGGCTACCTTCTCGGTCTTCCACACATCGTACTCTTCCCGATCATTCATCGACACCTCAACGATGTCTTTGTTCTTGGACCAGAAGTCTCCGATGTACGCACCCTCATCCTCATCAACGATCCAAACAATGGCGTACATTCCTGTATGCCGATCTTCTGTGAGCTCGATCCTAGGTTTCATCTTACACCTTTGTTGACATGCCGGGGCACATCATACCGAGTATCACTCGATGCTCCAGAGCAGCATAGTCGACATTGAAATCGATCATCAACCGTTGTCTAAGAAACTCGATCCGCTCCACCATTTTGTATCGCGAGTATCGTGGAGTATCTACCCGCCAGGCCACGCCGCTAGTCTCCATTCGCCTGACATGCCTCTGTGCTGTCTTGTGAACTACTACCCTAGCGAATGGACAATCCATGAACTCCGCAGCTATCTCACGTGCGTGAACGTTATCATGTGCCGCAACGATCACGGAGTGTTCAAGATCATCGTTCATGTACGCAATGAACGCCTGCAGGTTCAATTCTTCTGTGAGCTCGATCCTAGGTTTCATTTGGCACCCTTATCGACATGCTCCGGGTAGTATGGAATAGGAAACTTCCACTTGCCGAAGAAGGTTGCCATCTGCACACTAGCTTCTTTCAGCAATCCAGTAGCGATCTTCTTTCTCAGTCGAGAGACCCCATTCTCCCTTTCGTTGAGTATTCCCCATTTCGCATGAAGCCTACGCCAGTCGTATCGTGGCGGAGTGTGACCTCGCGTCGTCACTTGCCAGGCTACGCCGCTAGTCTCCATTCGTCTGATGTGTCTCTGCGCTGTCTTACGCACTATGATCGCATCTGCCAAGTAGCCCAGAAATTCCGCAGCAACCCCACGTGCGTGCTCATAATCTCGAGCTGCAACGATCAAACAGTGTTCAGGATCAGCGTACATGTACGCAACGAATGCCTGCAGGTTCAATAGGTTCAGCTTCTTTCTCATTCTCATCTGGTATCTCCTTTCTTAGCCAACCACTCTTTCACGTTGATGTCCTGGACCTCCGAGATTCGGTACAGCTTCCAGTTGTCGCCGTCTATCGACTCGAACTGGTATAGGCGAACAGTACTTGGCAACTCTGATCTATTGCCGAGATCCAAGGCTTTCTCTATTGCCTGATCAGGCGTATCGCTCAGAGGAAGTACGTTGTCGCAGCAGTACTTATGGATCATCTACCCCTCCTCCTCTTCCTTGTGCTCAGGCAGCTTCAACTTTTGGATCGCTTTGCGGAAGATCTCTGCTGCGTCTAAACCTGCTCTATCAGCGGCTAGGTCATCCAACGCCTGCTCTATAGTTGACTTGTAGTCGGCAGAAACGCTCTCTAGCAAAGCGTCTATCTCATTCTTCTTCAACCTTGTCTTTCGTATCTTCTCCAGCAGTTTCTCCGCCGTGGATTGGATAGTGTCCTTCATGCTCACATCTCGATCAATCAGCCACTCAATCCTCTTCTTCACCTCCCGCTGCACTTTGAACTTGATGAAGGAATCAACATCCTCTTCAAATCTAGGACTTCCAAGATACTGTACGATCTTGGACTGGATTCGGTCCTCAACTCGACTTAGGGTTTTGTCGTAGGCTTTCGTCATATGTCACTTGCCTCTCTTGTCCACCGGTGCTGCCGTTCGTACATCTCTACGACATCCTCTGTCGTAGGTGTATCCGCTTGGATCACCTTCCATCCACTACTCCACTCACCGTTCTTCTGTTTCAGGGACAAGATCCTCCCGCGAAAGGCATACATGATCGGAATCCACGTCGTGGTTTCCTCAATTCCATGTCCAGTCTCTCGCTGAAGCCTACATTGCTTGTACAACGTGTCTGGCATGAGCTGGCCTCCGTTATTAGTGCGGCCATAGACTTGGTCATCTCTGGATGCCAATAGCGCATACCGTAAAGATCATCCGAGTCTAGGCCAACACTACTATCTCTTCCGCAACTCGTTTTCATAGTAGCTCAGTGTGATCGTTGTGTATGTTGGACCCACGTAACGAGATCTTGCGTTCTCATCACCACAATCGTACTCACTCCTCATCACTCGCTTTTGGTACACATTCGCATGGATCACGTACTTCCTGCTCAGCTCATTGATCTGCGCCACGATCATATCCACGAACTGGGCTTGTGACAGCTCACCGCTGATAGGAGTAGAGTCTACCGTCTCCAGGCCCATCAGCTCTGCCTTCAGCTCAGATAGCTTTTTGCATGTGTCTTCCACTAATCTCTGCGCTCTTTGCAGGTCCATCTTCGCTCACTTCCGCTCCTTTTCTCCACAAGTGCATCAGATGTCTTTTTCGAAGCTCTAACGCCCTATGCCCAATAAATCTGAGATCACCATCAGCAGCACGATCCTTGAGGTCTCGTAGAAACTTGTGCCACGGTCTATCCCCAGTACGGTGCAAGCATACTGTCGACTTGCACACGAAGACAACATCCGGATCATCAGGAAGGAATTCGTATGCACCCTTCTTCCCGTAGTCAACAATCCAACGGTATGTGGCGCCCATATCCTGGATCACACTGGCCCACGTACTACAATCGATGAGCATTCCCGGAATTGGACTCATACGACCTAGGATACCATCTAGATCATCCGAATGATGATCGACGTTCCAGATCTCTAGATCATTCACATCAACCTTCAAATCCACAATCAACTGTAGTATGGACGCATGGCTTTCCGCCACGTAGATAGGAGTCCCGGACGGTATTTTTCTGAGCACGTGATCCTGCGTTAGTATGGGGTAGGCTGTGAACGTCGTTGGTCTACGGTTACTGGGCAGTCCATCCACCTCGTTCGCACAATACCCGCAGTGCAGGTTGTCGTCGTTGTCCTCCCCACAGTACCAGTAGTCAAAATCGATCGATGTCATCTTCATGGCTAATCACCCAATTCTGTCAATTCCTCCCACGTTACCCTTTTAGGCGGTCTTATCTCGTAGATCTTTTGCATAACCAACTTGGGTCCGATACATCTCCACTCGGTACCCCAATGCAAGATGTCGGGATCGTATTCTGGATTGTTGTGCCGATCACACGGACACTCTTTGTAGTCAAGCTCGTCGTGAATGGCACATGCAGCTGTCTTGTCGTCAAACGTCAAATGCGGGCAAATATGATCGAAAGGCTTGTAGTAGTAACGCTTTGTTCCATCCGGCATCATACGCTGTATCACTACATCCAAGTAGATGCAGCAATACCCACACCTCTTACAGCCAAACGATTCATCCATCTCTCACTCCTTGTTCAACAGATCCATCAGTAGTGCTTCTGCACTGGAGATGATCCTCGTTGATTGGTCCGTACTACCCTTCTTGTACGACTCAAGAAGATCAGAGATCCTCCTCTTGTAGTAAGGACTCAAACGCATAGCATTGGGTAGGACAGCCACAGTGAGGTAGCATGTACTCCCATCAGTGTTGTACATCGTTTCCTCGATCACTGATCCCTTCTTGTACGGACATTCTGGTATCTCCCATCTACCAGTATTCGAACTCCAACCTCGCATCTGCCGCAAGATACTTTCCTGCAACAAGATCGCTTCGTCATGATTGATCTCAAGGATAAACTTATCCTGTCCGGTCGACGAATCCTTGTAGTGTACTAGTTCCATGCTACTCACCTGACATCTAAAGAAAGGGCTAGACAGCTCTGACTCTGTCGTAGCCCTTATACCCATTTCCCACAAGATCGATTAGGGTACGCCCAGACGACTCAGAAGTAGTTCCTCTAGATGACCTATCCTGTGCGGATCACGACCAAAAAGCCTTCTCATCATAGATCTGTTCTTCGGTTCCTGCCATGCCCTGGCAATGTCTTTCTTCAGAAACACGACCTCAGCGGACCTAGCTGCAGTGAACGGATTACCACACCAGGCCGTAGCGCACTCGATCGGTTTGACTGGATGGATCAGACATCGTTCGTTCAGATAGAAGGAGCAGCGTCCTTCTGGATGGGTAGGGTAGTATCCACCCTCGTATCCAACAATCGCCGGCGCAATGATATAGGCCCTATGATCACTGGAATCATTGTCGAAGTAGCTCTCCCACCAGTCTACTGATAGGTACTCCTCGAATAACCTCTTCTGAGACATCTTCAGGTGCTTGGCTATCTTTCCGAGCTGATCTGGATACAGCCATCCAGGTCTTCGATCACAGCCTGATCGGCACGTAGAACATGTACAGCTCTCCTTAGTTCCGATCTGTTCCATCTTCTCTCTTCTGCTCCAGCCTCAGCTTCATGATTACGCTCATCCAATGGTCTCGCTCATTCACGAGTCTCTTGATCTCTATGATGATCTGAGTCCAACTGTAGTCCGTTTCGATCCCCAACGCTTCACAAATGTTCTCTCTACGTCTCTCGACCACATCTGCCGGTACCAATCTTCTAGCTTCCTTTGACATCTCACTTTCCTCCTTCACATCCACGAAAGCTCGTGATACATTTCTGTCTGCATCTCCTTTGGTCCTGTTGAGTGGCTACGCGGATCAATAGGGGGCCAGGTGGTCTCTCCCCCACCCACCTGGCCCCCTGATCCCATCTTTCTAGTAGCCAGCCTTAGTCGCCACATCTTCCATGATCTTGAGCTGAATCCTCATCCCTACGTACTCAGAAGGATCAACATCGATGCCCTTCAAGTTCTCCAACATCATGATGAACTTCATCATCCGTCTGATGTTGATAAGCATTGAGCTGATAAGCTCTCGGTATGGTTGCTGGGGATCAGTCTTTTCGCTGTCACTATTGAAGAAAGAGGCCGAAGTAGTTTTCAAGAACGAGCAGGCTAGATTGAGACCCTCACTGAGACCTTCGTTGAACACTTCTTCACGCTTTTGCAGGTCATCTCGAGCAGTCCCTTTGATATCCAAGTAGCGTTTTCGAGCTTCCTCGCTCTTTTCAACTACTCGCGCTACACGCTCCTCCCAGTCTTTACGCATATCGGAGATCTCTTCGTGCAGCGATCTAACATGATCATAACCCAACCCACCGAACTTATTCAGCTCAACCTTCAGCCTCTCAACCTCTGCCGTTCTATCCTCAACATCCGCTTTGATCTCACCTATCTTCTTTATGACGGTCTTCCAGGAGGTATCTGGAGCTACGTCAAGGAGCTTTCTGATCTCATATCTATAGTGACAGACTGCGAAAGTGCCATTCTGATCCGATCCTGATTCGATCCCGATTCGCTGGGATTCCTCCTTCGGTTTCGCAGTTGAACCGAATACCTCTTCCATCCTAGCCTCTATGGTATCCCACTCTATACCAGTAGGTATGTGAAGCAGATCACATACTCTGCGCCTACGCTTCTCCTCCTTCAGGTAATGGTCATGAGCCTCTCCCACAAGACTCTCGACCGTCCTGATCAAGGACTCTACTTCCCCCTCGTACCTATTCAGCTGTTCTTTCTGGAGCTCGATCGTGCTCTTGTGCCCACTGATGGCGAACTCGGCATCCTTCAACTTGTTCGCAAGCTGGTTAGCCTGCCAAGCTTTGGCATCGTCCTCTTTATCAGACGACTCCTTCTGCTCATTGTGCTTCGTGTCCAGTATATCTATCAGACGCTGTGCACCCTCTGTGAGTAGTATACAATCTCTGTATGACAACTTTCCTTGATCGATGAGTGCATCATCGATCTGTGAAGTAAGAATCCTCAACTTGTCTGCAAATTCGTTTCCCAGCATTGTCATTTGCTTGATCCTTTCAGCTCCTCTGCCTTCTCTTCATCCACCTTCGGCATCCCCTCTATATGCCTCTTATCACACACGAAGTACCCCCTGATCGTATCCAACACTCTAGTGATCACCTCTCCAATCACGGCTGATGGCTCTAGCTGCCTCAAATTCGCAAGCTCTTCCTTACTGAAGAAGACAAGTGGATCGTCATCTCCTCGATCATGTGTAGCAAGGTGCATATCTAGCACCAGCTCATCCAGCACTGACTTGATTGTGTAGCGAGGAGTGACCCAAGAGGCCATGGCCATCTTGATGTCTTCTTCCGATAGGTTGTCCTTTCTCAGCTGACGAACTCTTGACGCAAGCTGGAACGAGAGTAGCAGCTTTGCTTCCTGATCACTATTGCTCGACCAGTTGAAGATCGACAAGTCCTTCGTCAGTACCGCCGAACGTAACGCGTACTTCGCCTCACCTAAAGAGACAGTACCGATCTGATACCTTATGGCGATCTTGCACATGTACGTTCGACACACTTCCGGCCTGAACTTCCCGTGGATGCGACACGCAGTCCATTCGCCAAGTGGTCTTCCCAGAAGAAACATGCAAGGAGTCTTGATCGTGTAGTTGTCTGGATAGAGAGACTTTCCGATCTCCGTCTCGATCGCAAAATCATCTTTACAGATCTTGTTCTCCTCGACTATACGATCCGCTTCTGCGTGTGTTACTTTTGCGTGCAGTATGAAACAGCATATGCCACATCCTACACACAGCTTAGACAGATCATTGTGCTGGAGCTCGAGCAGATTGCTGTTCCGCTTGTCCGCCAGTAACTTCTCATCTGCACACTCGGGACAGAGGCAGAAAGAGACCTGGCCCAACGATCCCAGCTGCCCGCCATCTACTTTCCTCGTAGCCTCTTTCACCATGCAGAAGTGGCATAGATCGCTCATCCCAGCTCCATATTCTTCACAGAAGTTTCGATATCACGGAGTATCCGCTTCAGATTTCGTATGGAGTTGAGTACGTCTTTTCGCTCCTCTTCGCCCCACACTCCCTCTTTCTGCAACGTTTTACCGAGTTGTACTTTGTAAACATGGATCAAGTCGGTACGATCGTACAAACGACCTAGTTCTGATCTCACACTCATTTCAACTCACTTCCCTCTATCACTATCTCCTTCACTTCGTCTCTGATCTCTTGGAGTAGCAACTCTATGGCGCGAGCATTAGCCATAGCCTTTTCGGAGCTATCGGCAGTCCAGCTCTTCGATGTCATGCTGAACAAGTTCTTGAGCACAGCAACGCACGAAGATATAACACACGTAGAGGCATACAGATGATTCAGCTTGGATTGCATATGATTCAGCCTGGACTGATCGGGTGACTCTTTCGCCGGGTTCTTTATCCCTCCACCACATCGAGGCATCAGACCGCCGTATTTGTCTTTGTCTCTCTTCAGTTCCATCTATGCACCCTCCTTACTTCTCACATCCGGATCCTCATATGTACGCAGTTTGATATCCTTGAGAACGCCGCGTTCAAACTCAGCAATGAACTCTACCCACCCAACAGCCGGATCACCTACAAAGTCGTAAAAGACACAGTATCCTGTGAAATTATAGATCTTTTCCTCAAATTTGGGATCATTATGAATAAGTAGCTTTCCATCTTTGGTGATCTTGAATGTATCCAAGTTAGGATGCTGTTGGAGATCTTTTGTCTGAAACGTCTTTGTCTGTACCTTCTGCCATATAGACACTGAAGTCACTGAATGGCCACCGGGTAGTGGATAATCGCAGATCAAATTATCGAACATCCCCATTAGTGCATCTCCTCTTTGGCACTGTTGATGCTAGTCAGATATACTGCCTGGAACTTCAGGTAAGACTCCAGGTAAGCGTGCATCGTAACAGCTACCTGATCCATCTTTCCAATGAGTATACCGGTGTTGAACACCAGTTCAGCGTCTTGGGGCTTGAGTTGGAACATATGATCAGATATTTTGTTGAGCCTATTCACGATCTGTGCACCAGTATCGTTTATGAACTTGGCAGTTTCTTCTAGCAGTCCAGCAAGCTTGACATTCTCGTCAGTGACCTTCTGATCTATATCCTTCTTCTCGTAGTCCATCACCCTCTCTCCTTCCACGGCTTACGTATGCATCGGTAGAGACCAACGTAGCCCTCCCGCTCCAGTTGCTGCAATGCCTTTCGATTATCAGCATGAATGGGGCCGATCGCTAGGAGTCCGCTACTTCGTTCCACAAGACAGTCCGCACAGCAGCAAACACCGTTGACTACTGATCTATGTAGATGTCCGTGCCAGTGTCTACCTCCGAGTGCATTGTTGATCCAGATCACATGCTACCTCTTCATGCACACTTCGGTAGAGCATCCTGGATGCAAGCGCACCCATTCTCCGTTCTCATCATCTACCAGATCACTCTCCGAATCATCACCATCGCTATCCAGTATGAGGACTATGAAACGTACTCGTGGATCTTTTCCGAGGACGTTTACTTCAACCATCACCTCACGGACAGCAATGTCGTCATCGTTCACGAAGTTGATGCCCTCGATAAATCCCTGAACGGCATCTAGGTTATCGAACTCCCGCTCAACGATCCTCATTCTTCACCTCCTCCTTCAGATCATCAAGAGTGATCGGTTCCAAGAATGCGGGGCTAATGTGGGCGACTACGCCAGCGTATCCGATCGGGCTACGTAGCACTCTGAAGTAGGCTTCCACCCCGTTGTTGGTCTCTACGAACTTGTATGAGGCAACAACGGACTTTTCAACCGTGAATCGGTAGGGTGCCTGATCCTTGATCCGATATAGCTGCCATGGTGGAAATTCCCTGGCCACTCTCTCTACCTCTGATGGCCTGTTCTTGAGCCACTTCTCCAGCTTGTCCATCTCTGCTGGAGTACGCATCTCGCGCAGCTCCTCTTCGATCTCTTCGATCGACATGTCTTCCTGTTTCTCTACTACTCCGCCTCCACAGGTCACACATCCCATATGAACCTCCTATGACCACGTCAAATGGTCTTCCTCTGTCAGTCTTATACCCAGATAAGTGAAAAAAGACGATAGATCGTGTATATAAGATCTTTGATCGAGGAGCAGTTACGGACTGTTTCTATGATCGGATCCTTTGCGTGAAGGCGCCTATCGCAAAAGGATCTGCTCCGGCCACCATCGGAGATTCAAATATGGTGGCGGCTATCGTATGTCCTTGTGCGCCCCACGACGTGTTTGTGGGGAGGCATCCGGGTACCTGAGACCTGGGTACGAATGGTCGTAATGAAGCACGCTGGCGCCAGGAGTAATGTTAGGATCGGTTGGGAGAGTTTGTGGGCGGCTAGATTCCAGTACCCTGTGGTCTCAGGACACAGGAGAAAGATCTAAGCCGTCCTCTCTCCCATTGACAGGTGAAAGCTTTGATACTAGAAACAGGGAAGAGGGGCGGCTAGATTCCAGTAACTTGTCCCCTGGATCACAGTGAAAGATCTAAGCCGCCCCTCTTCTCTTACGTAGTTATTGGCTGATACTAGACAGCCGTCGGGAACTCGCCATTCGGTGGGGTAACAACAGTCACGATCGGGAGCTCTTGTTGCTGTGGAGTTGCCGCCTCGCTCAATATCTTGTCGATCTCGCAGCTACCAGGCATCTTGTTCCACAGCTCGATGAAGACTTCGTTCATGTTGTCGAGGGCGCTGATCTGTTCGCCAGACAGCATCTTCGACATTTCCTGGAACGGGCCGAGGTAGCCCCTGGACGCAGTGGTCCTCGCCACCTTTATCCGCGTCTTCAGCTTGGCATCGAAATCTGGTGCGCAGCTTCCATTCCGAATGAGGTTGGCGAACATCTCGAGGTAGAGGCCGATGAGCCAGGGCCATTCGTAGCCAGCCTTGCTCGCCTCCTTCATATCAAGCGCAACCTCGAGGAATTCGATGCTGCCGTCCTGAACTCCGTCCGCCCACTCGGACATCCTTCTGGTCTTCTCTTCCGGTTCCATCTCTACACCTCCTCTGGTTTCTTTGGTGTGACGACTAGCGCTACCTGGCTATCTGGTACGTCGGTCACCAAGTGGTAGCCTGCTGTCGCCAGCTCACCTGCCATGAACCTGATCCTCTGTCGCATCGTCTCTACCTTGGCTGCCTGTGTGTGCATCCTGTTTCGGTGGCAAACAGCAGAAACGGCGTTCAGCACTACCCAAGCTGTCACCAATGTCTTTGATGCATCCTTGGGCTCGATCTTTATCTCCCTCTTGGCCTGCTCTATCAGCGAGGATCCTATCTCAGATCCTTCCTTGATGAAACGGACGTATTTGAGATCAGTGATCGGTGCCATTACTCAGTCAGCTCCGGTGAGGGTTCCAGCATCCTACGAAGATGCTTCAGCGTCTTCAGCTTCTCCTCTACGTACCCTATCTCCCTTTCTACGTCCTGGAGAAGCACGCTTCGTCTTTCACATTCAGGACCTAGTACCTCATGGACATACTTATGAAAGTCGTACAGAAGTATAGTGCCATCCGTCAGAACGATCACTAGCTTTCCAATTTCACCAGCAAACCCATCGAGGTTGACCTCGTAGATTGCCGTCACATCATTCCTTTTGTGGCAGTGTCTCCGATACGGGTCCTGATCCATTCTTGCCTCCATCCATCTTCCTGATAAATATGACGTACGGAAGGCTGTACCCTATGGACTCGAAGTGCTTTCGCTCATCGTCTGGTAGACAGCCAAAGTGGCAGATGTCTTGTTTCTCTGGAGTATAGGCGTCAGCCACTGCGCCTTCCAGCTCGATGTACATGTGGCACTTACAGCACTCGACCTGCATTTTGTTCATGACTCTCTTGTCGTAGAGACCGGCCATATTTTGCATCTGCGGAGTATCCGCTGAGTAGGATGGGTGTACCTGTACCGGAATCCCCTCACGCAGGTAGGGATACTCGCGAACAGTACAGCTAGCGCACATACAGCGCTCACTATTCGGATCATGCGTCTGGCGGTAATTACCCACCCAACCAGGAGGTACATGGCCTATCGTACTCATCATTGGTCTTGTAGGAGTAGAGCGTTTACTCTCCACCTTTTTACCCTCTGCCATGACACCGCCTTTTGTTGGTGAGCTGAGTTGGAATACATCTTCTTCTTCTAGATCAAGAATGTTCATACCACACCTACTAGACGCAGGTGGGCCTCACATTTCTATGAGGCCCACCTGTCTATCGGTCTGGAAGCTACTCAGACTTGATCTTCGCCCTTTTGGCGGCGACCTTCTCTCTGACTTTCTCCTTCGCTATCTTCGTCGCTTTCGCAGAAGCACTGACTGGAGGAGGAGAGACCCCAACCATCATCACGTAGCCACGCTTCGCATCTGGATCGCCAGTTTTCGACCACCTAGTGAGAATGCCAATGGAGCATGGGACCCTGATGCCGTTGCGAACAACACGGACGAGCTCGTTGTCCTTCTTGCCCTCACCGTATGCTACGGTTACCTTCTCCTCCCCGAACATTGCGATCGCGATGTCACGGATGGAGATTGGCTTCCCACGCTTGGCCTTCACGATCTTGATGATGTCCCTTTCAACAGGACGTAGACCATCACTTTTCCTGTCCCTATCCATGCTCCGGTGAATCTCACCTTCTGCAGCCTTCTTGGCTTTCCTCGGAGCTTTCTCCACGCTCTCCTTGGCTGCTTTTCGAGGTGCTGGAGCCTTTTCGGACTTGGCGGCCTTCGCGGTCTTCGCAGCCCTCACCGGTGTCTTTTTGGGCTCCTTCTCGACTGGGCTCTTCTTCACGACTGGGCTCTTCTTCACGACGGGGGTCTCAGAGACATGCACTCCTGGCACGTCCGCCATCCCACCACGTTTCTTGGCCGGGACGGTCACGCTATTTCCGTTGGACGGTACCGGAGCCGCCGTCTGCCCATTGCCACCACTCTTCAGGCGCGCAAGCTTTTCCTTCAGCTCCGCTGCCTTGTCGCTCTTTGCCTCTGCCGGATGTGTCATTTCTACCTTCCTTACTTCAACTTGTCGTACTCGATCACGATCACAATGAACATATCTGATCATGATCACTATGTCAAGAGATCTTGATTCAGAATGGAGGATGCGGCCAATAAGCCTCACCCTCCAGCTTTAGGATGATCCCGCCTCTGCCATTGAGTAGTACGAACAATTTACCACATAGAGGACAGATCATTGGATCTGCCTCTTTAGGAGCGGCATAATCACCGATCGGAACAAAGTCCTCGGCTCTTACATTGGCTCCTATGTAGTCCCGCCCCACAGCTCTGCAGAAGAAAATCGGCCTTTCGCAGGCAACACAAATTACTTTTGGTACTTGATTTGTCATGATCTTCTGTACTAGAACAGTTCCGTGGCCGGGCCTCTTATACCATGGACCGTCGCATTCTACAATCGATCTCGATCGGTCCAAGGAGACAATGAAGGATCCGGAGGAGGTGATGTTAGGTGGGCAATGTAGTCGAAGTCAAGTCGATCTCTAGTTACGATCACACCAGACAGGGGGTAACGGAATGAAAGATCGTGTGAAGGTGATGGGCAACATTGCGATCTTGAAGGTAATCACCGGAAGGCCAGGAGATGCAGACACTGGACTTGTCCTACATGGAGCTGATCAATGCTTCTTACTAGCTGAAGTGCTGATCAGTGCGGGGGAACACATCAAAGATAACGAGAGTAGACTGTCTTTCGAGGACATTAGATCCCGCAAAAATTTCGATCAGAAAGTGTGATAAGTGTTCTGGCGGTACCACAAGGCTGAGTAAACCGATGGGACATGATGTCGCGGTTGAGGCGGAAAAGCCGAATCGTTTTTACTCATATATTAGGATCGGAGTGGACATGAACTTTCTCCCGTACTTTCATAAGAACGTGGCTAAGATCAAACTAGTCGACAAGCAAAGATCTTGGTTCATGAGAACCATCAATATCTTCTTGAAGATCACTAACGCCTTGAAGATCACTAACATTCAGAAGTTCCTCACCGACTATGGTACCACCATAGGGCATACGATCTACGACTGTCCAGCATGGACCTGGAACAGCCATATGACCCCTCACATGTTCCACGAGTTGACTCACGTCATGCAGTGGAATCTTCTATATGCCGTACGCTACCTGATCAACGCAAAGTGGAGAGCACACTACGAAAGTGTATGCATCCAAGCAGAGTGGGCAATGTTCCCGAAGTTGATGAACGCAGAAAATGTCGTAGCTCGAGCCCATCAACTGACTGGATACGGGATCAAATACAGCACAGCGCTTGTGATGTTGAACAACAGATCTAAGGAGCTCGAGCTAGGCATTCCGCAGAAGGAGGTGAAGAAGATGAAAACGGAATATGAGGAATGGAAGTATGAAGAGGGACTTTAGCGAGGATCTTTTCACGACGTTGGCAGAGCTGGCACTGGAATACGCTCAACGTCGATTGAAAGGTGATCAACCAAGATTGAGGGTACACTTCGAGTTTGAGGATGAAAAAGAAGACGATAGTACAGTGGCAGTTCACACCGGAACAAGAACAGCTGCTACTTCAAGAACAGCTGCGACTTCGACAGGACTACGGAATAAAGCTGAGCGCCAGTGAGGTAGTCAAAGTACTGATCGAAGCGCACCGATTGCGTCTTCAGGTGGTAGCATCTGAGGACAGTGATGCTCGATGGTGGATGTACCAGAACATTGCTGATCTGGACAAAGATGAAGACACCGATACTGAATAGCTTCTGGACTTCAGCAGCAGCACCTCTTGACGACCTGGCTCGTATCCAGGAGTATATCAAACCATGTGATCCGTCTACGCTGCCGGGGTTCCTCACACCCATCACTCCGTCTCTATCCTCGACGGAGGAGGAGCCCCGGCAGCCCTCCTCTTCTGATCCAGCACTAGATGAGTTGCTGGAGACCTATGGCACTACCCCAGAAGAGTTTGCCATCTCCGCTCTCAATGAGCCTGAGTTGTGGGAGGCCGAGGAGCTGGAGAAGTTCTTCGGCGTCCTGAGCAAGGATCTACCACCACAGGCCATAGCAGACATAGCCCTCGAGCACATGAGAACCGGTGGAGCTCGAGCACCAAAGCAGAAAGCTCCTCAGCTACCAGCACAGAGCGATGACGATGAGCTAGAGGAACTGTTCCCAGATCGACTAGAAGAACCCCGCCATCAGATGCCTGGATCGTTTGTAGACATGTCTCCCATACCTGGAACCATCAGTCTTGATAAGTGGTGGGAGAAAAAATCCTAGCCTAATCATGGGATAAGTATTCTGAGAGGGTCATGCAACAGTGCAGCGGGACTCTGTTGCACCCTCATTTTTTAGCTCCAAAAGTGAAATTCTGATCATACAGATGGGATAAGTATCTTGGTGATCGGAGCAATTATGCTCCCCCGAAAAAGAAGGAGGTCACCAAAATGACACGAGTAGAAGAAGAGACGATCAAGACGTCGCTCCAGGCTGTTGCGAAACTTCAGACGATCGTAAAGAAGTTGGTGGTCCACTCAACTCCAACGGATTCCGAGTGGCAAGACGCAGCGGATACGATCAATTCTCTCATCGCACTGGCCAACCTGGTGAGCAAGGACCTGATGAAGGAGGTGAACTCGGCCAACTAGCCGAGCACCTCCGGAAGACGCCCTCTCGGGCGCTCTTCTTAGCTCTAAAAGCGAAAATCTGATCATATAAGATGGGATAAGTATTATGGTGACGGAGAACCTAGTTCTCCCTTGAAAAAGAAAGGAGTCACCAATGCGCATCAGTTTCGAGTTTTCTAAGGCCGAGTTGGACGCTCTCAACAACGTGGCAAAGGCGTACATGAGCATCCACCGCCAAATGGCCGACGGAGTGGACAAACTCATCGACCACCTCTCCTCGTTGACCAAGGACGGCGTGCTGACCATCGTGGTCGAGCCGCCCACCCCCAACGCGACCCCGCTGAAGAAGCAGCGACTAGTGGATGCTCTGACAAAGGAACGCAAGATCGGACGCAAGATCGTACGCGCGTAGCCTTCCCCCACTCCAACGAGACGAAGAGTCACGGAAACCCGTGGCTCTTTGTCTTAGCTCTACATCTGCTGTGGGGACATCCAGGGAGTTGGGCCGCCCATTCCATACTGGTATGGTGAGGGGTTGGGACGAACTAGATTGCCTGCTGCTGATAGTCCAGCTGCTCCAAGAACAGTTCCGCCTATGATACCTGCATAGCCCAGGTTACGTGCTCCCCGGCCAATTGCCTTGGTGGTCTCCCAGGCTTCTCTTCCAGCACTTTGTCTTGGTGCTACTTGACCGGCAGCTCCCGCAGCTGCTTCAGGAGCGGCCGGCACTGCATGGCCTGCTGCACCTGCTCCCTGACTAGCTGCTGGAGCGGCGTGCTCTGCAGCTGCAGCTGCGGGCTTAGGAGCTCGCTGAAGAATGGGGGCTCCGGCCTTTCCTGCTTCAAAACCACGCTCGGCTTGATAGGCAATATTCTGACCCGCTCTACGCAATGGATTGATTCCAGGACCCTGCATTCCAGCTGTTCCGTGAACTGAACCTGACCACCAATTGCTAACTCGCTGAGCAGCCCGCTGAAACGGATTCTTGTTCGCAAGATTGCTTGCTAGAGTATTCGGATTGATCGCATGCTGTCCCGCTGGTAGCGGCGACCAGGCTTGGCCCAACGGCTTGGTTCCCAAATGGCTTGTATCACCTAGGAACTTGGTACCAGTCCCTTTCCACCAATTTGACACACCACTAGCTGTTCGACCTACTGCCTGCCTTCCAGCTTGTAGTGCTCCTCCGCCAGCTTTAGCTCCTCTGCCCAAAAGTCGGCCTGCAGCACCAACGAAGTTTCCAATGCCTGCTTCCTTGGCAAGCCCCGCATTCGCAGCAAAACGCCAGGCCATATCCGGATTGATATCGTAGACACCTGAAAGGAAATCAAGGTGATGTACTGCCTGTGCGCCGGTCCAGTAGCTATCCTCCGAAGCAACTTTCAAGATGCCCTCATCGTTGAGAGTTGCGTGCAGAGCTGCCGATTTGATCAGTCCATTTGGCTTGCTGCGCTCTATGATGTCCAGAAGAATGGCATTGAAGCTGGCAGTCTTTGTGATCTCTGGGCTGAACTCATGAGCTGCTACCTTGCCCATGAAGTGGGCATCAGTCGTCTTGATCGTCAACGATCCCAACTTGTGGAAGTGATCTCGAGACTGTGCTTCGAGCCACTCAGCTCTGGTAGAGTACACTGCCATAGGTCAACCTTCCTACGCTGCGATAGACGGCATCGCTCCGCTAGAGATACCGGAAACAGCTTCTGATAGTCCAGTGACCAGCGACACAGCTGCTACGTTGACCGGGATCACTCGCTCGTACTGGATCGCCACCGTCTCCTGAACGATGGTTCCTTGAGCGTCTGTTGCCCAAGTGTGATTCGGAGCGTAGCACGCCTCGAGGTATACAGCACCTATCGTATTGAGATTCGAGTCTCTCATGTAGACCAAGAGACCAATGGGTTGATTGAACAGATCAGACGCCAGGTTGAGAAAGAGGTTCTCGTATCCAGGAGGCACGATCACGTCGTGCTGGTTTACCATGTTGTATGCTCCCTGATTGGGGAACATCCAAGGTACCTGAACCGGTCCAGGCAGCATGTCCTGGTAGTATGCGTACAACACACGC
Organism: uncultured Desulfatibacillum sp.; assembly: GCA_964570965.1. GTDB lineage: Bacteria > Desulfobacterota > Desulfobacteria > Desulfobacterales > SpSt-501 > SpSt-501. Next base: position 56,074 of record CAZNAX010000001.1, on the reverse strand, counting down.
AGGAGAGATGCACCGTGATAGTACACTCTCGAAAGAGCGAGCTGCCCCACTGTTCTGCCGCCGATGAAGTATGATCTCTCTGAGCCAAGCTCCCAGATACGCATGAAGGTCTTGTTCTGAGAGTGATTGATGTTCTGGGTCACACCGATCGGATAGACAATGTCGCTATCACGAGCGGAAGCGGCCATGGACATCCCGCCAGCTCCTGTCCCAAGCTGTGATAGCCGGGGAGGACCAGCAGCGATGAGAGTAAGGCCGCCCGAAACAAACTTCCCGTCAACCATGCCATTCTGGACATAGTGGTTGAGGGGATTCCAACCTGAGAAGGGACCTGGCATTTTGTCCTCCTACAACTGACCTAGATCAGACAATGATCGTGATCACAATATAGTTGCACGGGTATAGTGGATCAATACTGACCTGAACGAGAACGGTATCAGGATTGTTCTCATCCTGGATCAGATTGTTCAGCTCTGCACCCGACACTACTTTTCCCTCTTCCTCTAGCCATCGCCCCAGGCCTTGGGCCACTGTGCTGAGAGTGTCGAGGAATCCTTGCGTGATGTTGTATCTACCGATGTAGACCTTGAGGCTCATTCGGTAGAACTTCGCGCAGTAGTCAACCGCTCTCACGATCGACTGCTCTCGTTGTTCGATGGTCGTCAGCTTGGTGGTGACCTGCATGCGCGACCAGATTGGACCGTTCTTGTTCTCTTGCACAGTAAGGTCAGCACCACCTGCAGCCATCTGATTGAGCTGCGTGGTGTTGTACCTATCATTGGTCCCAGTGACTCCGGTGAACACTGCGATCGGAAGATTGGTGAAGGGCTGAGAGGGCTGCTGCCCACCAACCATACCAACCTTGGCCGCGTTCATGTAGAACCCAGGCACCAGCTGCTCGATACCATCAATGGTCGCTTTGAGCTGATCGAGCTGCATCATCCATACGCGCCTATCGCTGAATCCCTGACCTCGCGCATAGACGGTCTCTACTTCCTCGTCCTTGGAAGCAACAGCAGCTCCTCTGATCTTCACCGAGAAGCTACCACTGATCAGAGTCGGGAAGTCTCCAATGGTATCGTGGTAGAAGCCATCGTCATTCTGCCCCGGAGCGAAGATAGTGTTGACCCGAAGTCTCGTACCGCCAACTACCGGTCCGATCACGTTCCAGTTGTAGCTATCAGCCGATAGATCGAGGAATACACCGTCCGTGATCCCAAAGGTTGCTGGATTGAGACCAGCATCCAGGAGCAACTGTGACAGATTCGGAACGCCAGTATCGAGATAGGTTGGCGTGCCGACGATCGTGTCACCATCATTGCCAGAAGCAACGATGGTATCAACCTTCCGAGTCGGCCGGCCTAGGTGAACGACTGCAACACGCTCACCCTTCATGGTCGGCTCGCTCATAGTATTGACATGCTGCTGAGCCGCCATGGCGATGTCGAGATCGCTGGTGAGGGTGGCGATGCCGTACACTTCCGAACTCTGCAGGAAGTCAAACGCCTCCTGGAATGCTGCCAACGTTCCGTACGGTTTGTCGGCCAAGGTCTCGCTCACACCGATGCAGGAGACCGACACACCATTCGAGTTGCCAAGGGCACAGAAGACACCGTAGGCCAGCGGATTCTCCGGAGTGACCGGACTCATCGCGGCCTCGAGCTCGTTGATGTTGTTGAACGTCAAGAGTGCTGGATCTGCAGAGGCTGCCGTGACATCCAGTCGAACAGCGGTATACATCACGTAGAGCATGACTACCGCTGTCGAAACAGGTTGTCCGTAGATGTCCCTCAAGAAGTCGTGCTTGAGGTGCACATTACCCTGCGTATCCAGGTAGATGTCCGGAGTTGGAACGGTCACGCCCCACTGGCTGCTCAGTACGGTATCCAGGTTCTTAGCGAGGAAGTACCAGTACTGCCACCTTCCAGAAACAGCTACTTCTCGATCCAGCTTGATCCGTCCCTGAGTTGCCATGGGATGAATCTCACTGACGTTGCCGAGGTAGGCGCCATCACCGTAGATGGCATCCCCTACACGAACTGGGAACGGATTTCCATGGTAGGTGTAGCCGTTGAGACCAACATTGATACCAAGATTGGTGGTTGGGGTAGGTTGCGGTGATCCAAGCGACGTGCTGTTTGAATCGATCTCGATCTTCGATTCGTACCCAGAGGTCAGGCTCTGCAGCTTGAGAAAGTTGGTGCTCCACGAAGCAACACCAGATGGGTAGACGTTGTTGATCTGTTCGACAACATCATCTACCGGCTCCGCTCCAGCATTCTTGCCGAGCAACTGAGTATGGGCTAGAGCATCACCAATGATCTCGGTGTGGGCCGTAGAAACGTTGGCAGCTACCTGCACCTCGGTGTTGGCGACGATGTTCACAGCCGGTTGGGCGCCATAGAACAATCCCACGTACACACCAGCAGGAGCTGAATCACCAGCGGCATTGCACCGATAGGCGATGTTGACGCCGAAGGTAGCCACTGAAACCGCATTGATCTGAGTTACGACATCCGCTATGGACGCAGCTGCAACGAACGTCACAACAAGCGACACACCGTTGACCAGAAGGTTCAACGTCTGCCCATTGATCGCACCAGCTGGGGCAGTGAAGTCCCAACCACCACCAGCCGTTGAGTCGGTGGACACGATCGGTTGACCGTAGAACTTGATGGTCTGCTTTCCACCACCGTCAATTTGGAGGATCAGCTCCTTGCCATGCAGAGGCTGGAATGTCGATAGATCGACAATGCCAGTCAGTGCGGCTGAAGTAGCAAGAGCTTGGAAGTTTGGGATCGATGCTCCAGTGCTCTTGAAGTCGACGTACGGGGTCAGAGTGTCTCCATCCCCATCATCAACTGGTGTAACACCGTACACTGGTCCAACTACGTTGTAGTAGCTCCCCAGCCGAAGGAACGACTCTGTTCGCAGGAATTCCCTTGGAGCAGTACCGAGGTCCACGAACACTCGGATCGAGTCCTCATCGATGTTCAGCTCATCGAGGTTGCCTCTGGGATCCGGGAAGCTGGACTGCTTCAGGTACACGCTATCTTGGATGTAGGCACCAAGCCCGTAGAAGGTCTGCCCCTCACCCCAACCGAACTTGGTGATAGCAGTCCCACCAACGATCTGGATGGAAGTGTCTTCTCCGGTGGCGGTGGAGCGGAGCTCGAGGTACCACTTGTCGTCCACACCATCGCCATCCGAGTCTTCCGCTAGCACATAGGCTGCGAAGTTGATCGGAGGAGGCGCTGCACCGTTGATGGCGATAGCCACCTCTTGTGCCGTCATGGTAGTTGGCGGCGTAGCACCAGTGGGCATGGTAAAGGTCTGGAGAACCCCGCCATTGACCCGAAGCTGGAGCGTGAGCGCGTCCATTACCGTGTAGCTAGTCTGATCGTTGGGGGCCACAGCAAGTGCTGGACCATCCACAATGATATCTGTGTTGAGAGTGCCGTCCGAGTTGTAGAGCTCGCGGATCTCCTTCGCTACCCCGACCACGCACGGAACCAGCGTCGGGATCACGATAACAGGGGTCTGATCCGTGTACTCCTGGACGACCTGCACACCAGGCTGCGGAAGTTCGGGGATTGCTTGTGCCATGTTCTCTACTCCTCGTCGTCGATCTTGACTACCACTTGGATAGGCGGATCCGCCTTTCCTCCACCAATGTAGTTCATCGGCTGCAGTGATCGCCCCCTAAACGTTGGGGGTCTAATGTTGCCCTTCATGTTCTGGAACTCGGCCCGCTTACCATCTTGTTGGTACAGACCGGTTCCCCAACCACCTTCTTCGAGTTGAGTAGTTGGTTTGAATGGATTCGTCATCTGAACTGTTATGGTCTGTTCGATCTTGTTCAGAACCCGCAATCCCTCTTCGCTCACCTTCACAGTGTGCTGGAAGTGGAACGGGATAACTACTGGGACATTTATGATCTCGCCTTCAGTGTCTCCACTGACGATAGCTCCAGGAGGAGAGGCGGATAGAACCTGGATCTGTTCTCCGATCTTGTGGAACCCGAGCTTCATGAGGATGTACTTCAAAACCCAGAAATGGTTTGCAGTCACCCATGCGATCAACTCGGCTTCTGTCTTGACCCTAGAGAGACAGTTCAGCGTTATGTTGCCGGAGATCAGATCTGTGTGAACGCGCTCGCCAGTTCTGATACTCAACGACATGAGCTGATCTAGACCGATACCAGCCCATCCACACTGAGATCGGACGGATACGATGGCGGGCCTCTTCTCGATAACATCAGGCTCGATGGGAGCGTCATCCGTGATCACTATCTCAGAGACAGCATCGTCGGGGTCCCACTTGAAGTTACCAGTAGGCGCTTCCTTCCACAGCTCTTGGGCAAAGATCAGACAGAGCCTTATCAAGTGCTCGAGCGGGTTGTCCGCCCAGCTACTCCCTTGAGTCTCTGGAGCTATGGTCGGAATGACTGCGCTCACCTGCCCACCCTACTACCTGCGGACTGAACACCCCTCTGATATGCTTCTTCCAGCCTTCGATCTTGCTCTTCTCGCATCTTCCCACGAACAGCTAGAGCAGCACCACCTGCCACTACCGGAAATGTTGCATACAGCATTTGACGCCATGGACTTGATACTGGCCCTCGTAGCTTTGTCAGAGCATCCACTGACAACCGACCTAGCCCATATCCAGCCCCAACACCACCAGCAACGATAGCAGTGTCCTTCAAGAACTGCCCTAGAGCTTGCCGGTTCATCGTTCTCCGGCCCTGCTCCTGATCTAGAGCTTGTTGCAGCTCAATAGCCTGCGGATCAATGCGCTGAGCAGACTCCTGCGCCAGTTTGGTCATCTCATCGCGGAAGGCAGCTATGGATACAAGATCGTACATTACTCGCTCATAGGAACTCTTCGATATCTAGAAGTCACTTGTGCCGGTCCCGGTCTATATCCATATGGATCTGCGTAAGAAATACCATAAGGATTGACCGCGACATCTCTACCTTCCACTACGTAAGATCCTGGTCGATCACGAGATAGAAAGTCAGACTCTAGAGGTTTTCTTCCGTGAGCCTTTCTGGCGGCGTTGGACGCGATCAATGTGGCTCGCAGACGATCCTTATCTCCCAACTCTCCACGTTCGTACAAGTCCTCCGCATGATCAAGATTTGCACGTGCCTGGAATACATCTTCAGGCGTTCCCATAGCTATTCCTTTGGCAGCTCTACCAACGTACTTCCCACCAAGGTAACCGCCACCAAGTGCACCAACTGTGCCACCAACTACGGCACCAGGTATTCCAGCAATTCTAGATCCGAGTAGTCCAAGCCCGCCACCACCAAGAGCAGCACCACCCACTCCACCACCTATACGGCCGAGTTGCTGATAGTGACGTACTAGTTCTTCTTTATTGATCGGATCAGCCACAATAGGCTCAGCAGCAATCTTCTGCAGCTCGTCACTAAATGATGCAAAATTGATCATGTTCCAAAACCGTGTCCTGTTAGAAGGTTGTTGATGAACTCGGCTCCATCCAAGCTCTCAAGGTTGTGAGGGTTCGTGAACTCACGCTGCGGACTGGGCTCCAATCTTCTGAGATCATCTATGTTGATCGGAATCGAATATTCGATGTCCGCTCTTGGGATCTCATGCAGCACCACCTCATGGTGCAGGACCGCCCTCAAACGCTGCGTAGTACTTACCCTCTCAATCCTCCACCTTCTATTCTCAGCTTCTACGATTATATCTTTCGGCTTCAGTGGCGGGAAGTAGGGTGTCCTTCCCGTAGTGTTCGACTGCTCAGTCTTAGCCACCTGCAGCATCTCAACATGCTTAGGACTTGGATCGATTTGCAGATACGTCGCGATAGGATCCAGATACCCACGAACGTATGTAGTACTGAAACAGGTTGGACACTGTGATCTACGACGATTGCCAGTTCTCTTGTCGTAGCAGTCTGGGCATCGCTGCCCAAAGGTACGTACTGGAAAGATCCACACTAGCCGTCCGATGTGCTCTCTAAACGCAATGAGCTCGAGCCTACGTACTTCAATGGCATCAAGAGACGGTCTTGGTTCTTGAGTAGCTGACGCACTATAGACGAACTCACTGGTTAGCTTACTGGTGACCTTGATCCTGTACCAGAGCTGCCTCCACCTGCTGTAGAGGTTCACGATGGAATCTCGGAAGTAGTACTTGTCGGAGAATGGCTCGCTTGCCTGATCAAACGGACCCATAGCAGACTCACTGCGCTCAACGGTGAAGGTGTAGTCCCAAGCATCCTCCGATGAGTCTGAGATCTCCCAGTACACATCGAGGTGATCCAGTTCGAGTGACTTTACCTGAACGTTGACAACGTTGAGCACTAGCGAACCATTCCCAGATCGTATACAAGTTTGAGAGAACTGATCTTCTTCAGTCTCTCAAACATGGTATTAGCCTTAGCCACTTCTTCTCTGCTTCCTCCGCCGGCTTTGTCTGTGTGATACTTTTTTACGATCTCTTTGTGCTTCTTGATGACATCTGCTCTCTTATGGGTTTTCAGATCAAGTCCATAAAAACGAAATGCTTCAGCCATTTCTTCTCTAGTTGGCATGTCACGATTGGCGGCTTCACCTCTTTTCGCGGCTTCGTTTGCAGCTTCTTGCGTAGCTTTTCTAGTCTCTTCCCAGACTCTATCCGCCTCGTGTGGTACAGCTGCTCCCCCACTTCCCCACCCAGCTTGACCTCCTCCAGCTCTTCCGGAGTGAGTCCTTTCTCCCCACTCTGATCCGCCTCTTCCCCACCTCTTATTGAAATCCTCCCATTTGTCTTCCCAACTGGTTTTCTGTTCACTCCTAGCTTTTTCTTTCGCCTGGTGCGCAGCTCGTCCTTCCTCATAGGCTTTTCTATGAGCCTCTCTTGACGCAGCAAAATCGGCATCGGCTTTCGCCTTTTGCCCAGCCCAGTAGGTATCTCGCTCAGCCTGATGAGCCTGACGGGCTTTGGTGTAGTCCTCCCATGATCCCTTGCCAGCCTTACCGCCAATGTTCCATGTATAGTGCTCAGCAGCTGCACGACCTCCACCGCCTCCACCGAACTCTCTAGCAAAGGACTTTCTAGCTGATCTACCAGCAAGGGCGCCAAGACCTACTACCCCCAAGGCACCAGCAGCTATTCCAGCTGGAAGTACCCAACCTGGTAGTTTCTTCTTTGCTGGTGCTTGAGCGCCTTTGTCAGGAGTAGGAGTAGTTGCGATCACCGGCTTATTTTTCATAGCTGGTGACATTGTCGGACTTCCGGCCATCACAGGAGCTGGACCAGCAAGTCCCATCTTTACTAGATCCATCAGATCTTGATCAAACACATTCTGTATACGAGATCTACTTGCTGATTTCGGTATACTGGGTTGGGGCGCAGCAGTCCCACCAGTTCCTGGAACTTTCATGGAAGCAAGATCTGGAACGGTCTCCGGTTTCTTGTTCTGCTCCCAAGTATAGCCAACCGTTCCAAGCGACTTGTTGTCTTTCGCAACCGATCTACTGTCGTTTCCATCCTCTGACGGTTGAGGAGGTTCCTGTGCTTCACTCGTGAGACGATTGGTCTCGGCTACTGTCTTCTTCGGTGGTTCGGAGAGCAGCTCGTCAACTCCACCTGGAGTTGTCCTATGCCGCACGTATACCGGAGAATCGTACTCACGGACAGCTAGCAGGGGATCCATACCTTCCATCCTACGGAATGGATCAGGTTTGAATGCTAGCTTGTCTAGATTGTGCATCAGATCTCTGAATTGGTCTGCTGCTGTTTTGACCTGTGATGCCTGCTTCTGCAACATATCTAGCATGTTCAATCCCCTATCTCTTGATGATCTTTCCAGCTACTCTGTGAACGAATGGCCCTAGCGCGAAACCACCAAGCGCACCCAAACCAGCTCCTCTCAAAGCTGCTCTATTCGGATGTTCCCGCCCCAACCTCTCCATGTCGATCTTATACTTGATGTTATGAATACGGAGCTTGTTTGCGTAAGTTGGCTCCCTCTTGGCCAACTCCTTGGCACCCACTAGCTTGCCAGCAAGATCAATCTCTTTTTGAGTTGGTTTGTCAAGTCCAACCTTCTTCTCATGAGCCCGTAGCCGCGACTTCTCGTAGGCAGCTCCAAGAGCTGCTCCAAGAGCTGCGTAGGCACCAGCCCTACCGAGTCTGTGCGCACCACTCTCTACTACTGGAAGTTTCATCTTCGCAGCACTCTTCACGAGTTGAAGTTGGTGGGACTCCGCAATATCAGCAGAGTCCCTACACACTTTTTTTAGCTGACCTTCTTTGATCAACCTGACTCGTTGAGCGATCATCATGGCTCTTCTATGATCAAATGATCCTTGCTTTTCCTGCTGTTGCTCTTGCTTCTCCTTGGCTGCTGATTCCCCGCCATCCGTCTTGGGAGCTTCTTCAACCTTCTTCGCTAGAAGATCGTAGTAGTCTCCACGTTCTCGAAGGTGATCGATAGCGACTTTGGCAGTCTCACGAGAGTCTTTCGATCCGTGCTCCTCTTCGATCTTCATACCTTTAGCGAGATCAGCGGGTGTGAAGTTTGCCCTGGACCAATCTACGCCAAGCTCGATACCAATAACCTGAGCTTCTGCTGATCCAGTCTTACTCTTTCCTGTACCTTCTCGCTTCTTCACCTTTGATCTCAAAGCCGCAAACTGCTTTGCTGGAAGAGATTCTCTCTTCCCCATCGAGGAGTAGGAGAACATCCCCTGCTGTCCCGATCCTCCTTGGCTCTCTCCGTACCCCTCATTGGTGCCAGAGAACTGAGCCTGTTTCCGAATACGAGCGAACTTGAACCTAGCAGCGATCTTCTGCAGCTTCGCTGATCCCATCTTCGGTTGACCTCCCATTGGAGGTACTTGGGGCTGTTGTGGTTGCTGGGCTTGAGCCTGCATTCCCTGCATCTCTTGCTGATCTTGTGCAGTTGCCTGCTCAGCTTGTGCTGTTTGCTTCTGTGCGTTCTCCTGGGAGTTCTGGGCTTCTTGCTGCTGTTGCTTCGTCTTCTTCTTTACTGGCTGCTCTTGTCCCTGCTGCTGTTGCTGCATCGCCGCCTGCTGTTGCTGTTCTTGTTCAGCAGCGGCCTGCTCCTGCATCTGTTGCTCTTCAGGACTCGTAGTAGCTAGTTGCTTGAGTTGATCAGCCATCTGCTGGGCAAACTGAGCAACTTGTTGACGATGCTGCTGAGAAGATACCTGGACCTGGAGAGTCTGATCCTTGGCCTGCATCGACTCCATCACAGCATTGACCTGCTCTTGCTTGGCCTGCTGTGCCTGCATCATCAACTGCTCCTGCTGTTGCGTAGCAGCCTGAGCTTGCTGATCGGCCATCTGAGCCTGAGCCTGCGCGGCCTCAGTAGCCATCTGCAGCTCTTGGATCTTGGCCATCATAGCCTGCCGTTCACTCTCCGCCTGCTGGTAGTCCAAAGCCTGTACGACATTTGGATCGACCATGGCTTGTTGCTGAACGGTTTGCTGCGCCTCTTCAGGAGTCTGAGCCATCTTGCAAATGCGTGCTATCTTCACAAGACCAGCAGCTGCAGACTTGGTCATCCTCGGCTCTTCAGGAATTCTGACCGTGCTGCGGAGCTCGACCATGAGACGTGCGCCCATTGCCCACGGCAGCGCGGTAGCTTCTTTGAGCATACTGTCAAATGTGTGAGACATGATCTTGCTCCTACTTGTACGTCACTGCGTACCAGGTCTTGTTATCGTTCATATAGACAGACTTCACGTCGTTGAAGGTATAGGGCACCCCAACCGTGTCAGCTGTAATAGAATAACCGAATAGAGCATTGGCAGTTCCAGTCGATCTAACTGTAATGACGGCTCCAGTATCCTTCACGAGACGAAGGTACGTGGGGTTCATTCCAGCTCTTGTTCCCGGTTCTCGCACCAATTTCGGAATGCCAGTCAAGTCGGCATGTGCTGCACTGATCTTGGCAACTACTTCCTCTGGGGTCCATTTCCTGGACAACGCCGGAGCGAAATTGACAGTTCTGTCACCGGCGCCACCGACATTGATGATGAGCGTTTTGCCATCTAGATCAAGACCCTTCTCGGCATCAACTTCGCTGCCGACCGCACCGTTCAGCGTATCGTACAAGTCCTGATCTGTACGGAATCTCCAGATTCTCCAAGTTGCCATGATCTACCTCTAACCTATTGAAATCACTCAATAGTATGTCCCAAAATATCCATTTACGGCGAACAGTTCGCTAGACACACCACCTGCTCCAGTGAGAATGCCGGAGATGTTCTGCGCGACCTTCGTCTTCTGCTTCCAATTCTCCCACTTCGCACCGAAGAGTTGGATCCAGCTCTGGAGTAGAGGGGTCTTGTCGCTCACAGCAACGTTGAGCCCGCCATCCGAAAAGGGTAGATGGTTCCTGGTCTGAAGCAATCCAACCATGTGCAGAAGTTCATTGATGGTACCAATCCGCAAAGGATGTATCCACCCTTTCGACACGAACATGTCGAAGGTGTAGAAACCCAGATGTGGAGGCTCTGAGTTGAAGTCGCTCATAGCCTCCGTAGCCGCAAACGCGATCATCCTATCGCTCGACTCTTCGCCAGCTACCAGTCGATTCAGTTCTGGAAAGTCTCGCATGAACAAACGTGTCTGCGATACGAAGACATTGAACGTTTGTGTAGCCCCCGGTATCAGAGGGTTATCCATGCCCTGAAGAGTTGTCATCGATCGTCCCTGATCCTACGAGAACGCTTCTTTGGACTCTCTTCAACTACCACTGGCGTTTCAGATTCCATCATCCTCTTGTCGGATCCGATCTTCTGATACCACTCAGGAAGATTGTCCACACTGATCGTATGGGAACTGATGAGACCAGTCACCGCACGGAGGGGAAAACTCGAAAACTCCATGAACTCGCCAGCCGGGATCAGCTTACCAAATAGCTTCATCGACTGCGCTGTTCTTGGTGTTTTCTCCCACGGGGGAGTCCTATCCGTGAGGTTGTATATGATCATGAAAGCTTCTCCAGAATCTGCTTCTTGGTGAGCAGCTCCAACTCTTCAGGCTTCTCCCCCAGCACTTCTGCTGCGTAGAGGATCAGTTCCTGCTTGTTCATCTTGTCGAGTGGCTTCTCTGGTTCAGTCTCTTCGATCTCGATCAACACATTGTCATCAACTGTCTCTTCTGAAGTAGGTGGGGGCGTCGACGACTCTGTTTTGGCAACTTCAACTTCCGGTTGGTGATCGTAGTCTTTGAAAGATACAAGGGGGCCTTTTCTGCTCCCGAATCTGACTTCGATCACTCCACGATTCTGAAGCCGTGCCAGCTCATCGTAGTTGGCCTTGAGCTGATCTTCGCCCAGAACTGCGCTGTCACCTCGACCCAACCGAATACGTCCACCGCAGATACGCTGGATCGTCCCACCACGACCAGGAGAAAGAACTCGAGAGGTCCTGGCTCGGATATCCCGCGACATGTTCTTTACTATGTACACTCCGCTCACGATCAACCTCCTGAGAAGCAAAGGGCGCGGCGCCGGTGATTGACGCCGCGCCCTTCAATAGTAGCGCGAAGATCAGCGCAGGCGCGGATCTAGTAGACCTTCACCTGTGGGAACACCAAGCCGGCATCGACTCGGTTGTTCACGGCTCCGAGATCGGCCTCGTCCTTCGGCGTGACGTCAGTACGGATCGAATCCGTATTGTGCGCCGTCGCATCACCGGAGTAGAGCTCCATCTTGCGAACCGAAGCAATGTTCACGATCGACATTGCGATGTCTTCCCACGATTGCCACGTGATGAGATTCGCGATCTTGTCGATGTAGAACTTCGTGTTGTTGAGGACGTAGAACTTGCCCAAGAACTCTGGAGACGTGAAGACGTACAAGTTCCCCGGACGCAGAATGTCGGTTTTGATCGTTCGGACGAACGCACGACCGAGCAGCGTGGAGTACTTGTAACCGTCTACAGCCGTCTCACCTTCGAGCTTCGAGCCGAAGTCCTCAACGGTCCACTGGTTGAGGTCGTCGAAGTCGTATTCCGTCATGAGGATCTTCTCAGCCCTCAAGCGGTTCCCATCCAGCAGCTTGTGCATATTGACCAGGTCAGGTCTCTGAAGCGGCCAGATGTACGAGTTGTCAGCCACACCAACCTGCCGACAGAGCTCGCCCTTGCGGACTGAGAACTCTTTCGGAGGAGTGGCGCCATTGATGGCAGCGTTGTTGAGAGCCGGAGCAGCAGCAACACCGTTTGCGTCCGCCTGCATGGCCTGGACAGCCGCTTCGATGTGCAACAAGAACTCTCGGTCTTCGATCTCTTGGATGTCCTTCACGCTGTTGTCTTCGATGATGCGAGTGATCGGCATCTCGTAGGCAAGCAGCTCCTGCTCCACCTTCTCGAACTTCTCTGACGAAATGGTGAAGAAGGGGATCTCCGCACGAGAACCTCGAACGAAGCGAGCATTTGGCTGACCACGGAATGTGATCGCCATCGCTTTGCTCTGGGGTTCCACGTCGATGATCTTGACCAAGGTGTCGTGCCGCGTGCTGCGCTGGCAGTCGGCTTTGGTGACGTTCTCGGGCGGGATGACCTGCCTGGAGAACGCGACTTCACGAAGACGATCTCGGATGAAGGTACCACCAGCTTGTGCGACCTTCTCCTTGCCTTCGTAGCTATCGAGGTTCTGGACGAACAGGTCGTTCAGGACTTGAGCTCTCGTTGTCATTGTTCTGTTCCTCCTTTCCCTCTAGTACATGCACTGCTGGAACTGGAGCCATCCACCGTTATCGGTATCGACCTTCGTCACGTAACCGATAATGGGGTTGGTACCAACACCATGGGTTTGAAGACCAGACCGGGTCACGCCGGCCGGGTACGTTACGTTCGCAACTTCCAGAGCAGCACCAAGCACTGGGTGCCCTGCGAAGATCTTGGTTTCCGCCCAGTAGCTGTTGTGGAACAGCACTGGAGCCTTGCCTTCGGCGATTCCTTGCGTATCGGATCGTCCGAGCTCCGCAAAGAGACACCATGGGCCAGGAGGCACGCCAGGGTTTGCTGCCCTGTCGAGCTTGTAGACGGAATTGAGCGTACACCACTCACCCATGAGCAACGGAACTGGAGTGATGCTGTCGAATTCGAGCAGCTTCCTATCGGAAATGACGAAGTCTTTCCTCTCCACCAGTGCCACGGGAGTGAGCAGACGGAATGTTGCCTCGTACGGCATCGATCATTCTCCCTTTCGGTTCAGGTTCCTTGTTCGTTCACCCAGGCTTCAGCCAAGAATAGCGTTCTCGAACGCTGACTCAGCATGGCCACTGCCGCCGGTCGTTCGGTCCTCGCCCAGATACCCAAGTGGATTGGACCGTGCGGTCATGTTGACTGCCTCGGCCACCACTCCGAGCTTTCCCTCAGCAGCTTTCTGCATGAGAGTAGTTCGCAGCTCGTCCATGGTCTGACCCTTGCTCAGGTTCTTCTCCATGATCATTGCTGCAACCTTCTCGACCTGCTCTCTTCGCTCGTACTCGGCAATCCGGCTCTCAGCCTTTGCTGCTCGGGCCTTCCAGCCGTCTCGCTCTGATGCAAGCTTACGAAGAGCAGTGGGTACCTCGGAGAGGATGGCAACCACGTTCTGTGCACTCAGCTTTTTCATGGCGCCTCCTACACCGACCGAGCGCGGGTGCTCGGGTTGCGACCAGCTTCCCACAAAGCTCCAGCCTGCTTCGTGTGCTTCTGGTCCATCTTTGAAGCGATCTTGCAGAATCCGCATGAGCCTGCATTATTGCAGGTGCATTTCTGCGATGCGACTTTCTGCAAAAGGACTCGGGCTTGTGCCGCAGCGATCTTGGCACCAGCCTGATTGACTACCTGAGGTCCCAATGCTTTTCCAAGCGTTGAGTCGGTCGATGCTGCAAGCATCGGCTCACTCAGGATATCGCCCATTCGCTTCTTCGGAACCTCCTTGCCTTCTCGCTTCGTCATATTGATCGCTGCTTCTGACGAAGAGATATGCTTCTCTTGGGAGGTGACCTCTGCTGGGCGTTCCACACCAGAGGGCTTGTCTTCCGGTGTGGTGGCATCCATCGTTCTTGGGGCGAGCGTCTTGTGATCTTCGCCCTGATCATCTGCCGCTGTTTTTTCTGGCTCATCGCCTGCCATATGGGCACCGATTAGAGCGCCAGCGTGGCCCACTGGGCCACCCAGAAGCATGATGGGCACCGCATGCCTGGCAATCGGATGGCGCCTACCCCAATCGGATTCGTAGGCAGCACCACCAAGGGCGCCGCCGGCGGCACCACCAACGCCCCCTAGAAGTACCCCAGGTAGACCACCACCATAAGCACCCCCAGCTACTGCCCCATGGGCAGCACCACCGAGGGCACCACCTAGCAAAGCTCCTGACTTTCTTTCTCTGCGGATGGCTGCGATCTCTTCGTCAGTAGCCGCTGACTTCATCATGGCATTCATGATTCGGTTCACGCTGGCAGTCTTGGCTTGCGGCTTGTCGCCACCAGTACCGCCAGTTTGGATCATCTGAGGTTGCTCACCTGGTCCACCTGGAGGATTGTTGGCGTCGGTCTGGATTGCAGTCGCCGCTGCGTTTGGCGACGCTCCAACTTCCAGAGGAACGGTCATGGCCGGCTTCTTTGCCTTGGCCTCACCGAATCCTTCTGGAGCTTCTCCTGGAGTCACTTTCTTGAGATTGGTCTCCAGTGCATTTGCGCCCTGACCGGGTCCGACATCGGCTGGGGTATCAGCCGCCATCTTCACCCGACCTACGGGCATTTGGATCGAGAGGAAGTTATCCCGGATGAACTCCACCGCCGAGGCGAGCTTTTCGATCCGGGCGGAAGAGGTCTTCTCGCTACCTTCTCCCTCACTCATTCCACTGGCCTTCTCTTCCGATCGGGCCTTATTGGATGCGCACTCCTTGCAGAACTTCGATCCAGCGACAGCAGCCTTTCCGCACTCTTCACACTTCTCGTGCTCGGCTGTTTCGCCTTCGGCCTCCTGAGCGATCTTCTCCATCACTCCGGTGTTGCCGTCAAGGAGCGCGGCTTCGATCAGTCTGGAAAGAGATTGTCCCATGATATTGGACCTCCCTACGATCTGACCACCGGAGGCGTAAGGGCCTTCTGTTCAGAGGTCAGAGCGATGTCTGGTGCCTGCGCTCTCGTGTTTGCAGTAGTGTAGTTGGTCTTCATCAGATTGGTGCCACCAAGTGCTTTTCCGGTGATCTTGCCTATGGGCACTGGTCCTTGTGGCTTAGCGCTCATATTGCCGTTCACCCCACCAGGAGTAGGTGGAGCCTTGATAGATGGTGACGAGACTGCACAGATCTTCGTCATCTCATCTACCAAGGCATGCAACATGGTCAGCTCCATATTCCGACTTATCCGACTACCGCCACTGAACCGGGTAGCCGTTCTGCTCGAGGAGCTCGAGGGCGGCCTTGTCGACCATCATGTTGAAGTCATTGTCGGCCGCTGTTTTCTCGACAGCAGCGTAGACATTGCCCTGTTGATCAACGTAGCCGGCTGCGGCGAGATGTTCGATGGCTCGTTGCTCGATCAAGGAGTTGAGAGCGGAGCCTTTCTTCTTGAGAGCCTTGTGTGCGGCTACGCCTCCACCGGCGAGTGCTGCTGTTCCGAGAGTAGCAGCACCGGCTTGCGTAGCGATGTTGGCCTGTCGGCCACGCCTCATGATCTTGGCTGCTTCTGATTCGGTGAACTCGCCCTTGCGCATCTTTCGGGCCTTCTCGACACCGTATTGCTTCCTCATACGGCCCGGCTGCGCAGCGATCCTTCCAGCAGTGCCCTTCTCGGCTGCTTCAGCGGCTGCCTCTCCGAGGCGGCCAAGAGTCGCCTTGTGAGCTTTTCCGGGAGCGGCCCTCATCCACTTCCATGCCTTTCCGGCAGCTTCTCCAACCGCACCAGCTTCTTTCTGGATGCTGTCGAGCTCTTGCCACATGGAATGGGCCATCACTCGACCCAGGAAGTCGGCCTCCTCGAACTTGGCTTGCGCCTCCTTCTCGAGGTCCTCTTCTCCGGTCTGCTCACCAGCATCGGAGCCATCATCGCCGTACAGCTCTTCCGCAAGCTGCATGGCCTCTTCGTCCGAAAGCGAAGAGATGTCGATGTCATTCTCCTCAGCTTCTTTGACCAGGAGAGTGAGTTGAGCCATCTTCTCGAGGGCGTCCGCGTCACCATTGCCGCCGTTAGCGTCCGTCCCATAGTAGCCTGCCAGGAACTCGTTCATTGATCTATTCTCCCTTACTGAGTGTTTAGTTCCGAACCAACAGGCGAGGACGATTCCTCGGTCCTCTGGGACCTACGCCAACCCGCCGCAAGTTGCGAGCCCACCTGCTTTGATGAGCCCATCAAGATCGAGGTGTCCTTGAACGTACTCGGATACAGGTCCACCAAAGTGCGCCTGATTCAAGTAGATCAAAGGTAGCATGCCTCCAATCAAAGATTCCATCACATTGCCCCCAGCTTTGACAAGACCCCCACCGAACGCTCGAACCAGATCACCACCGTACAGTTGATTCAAGATCTCTGGTTTCTCATTCAAAGCCTGGGAAACGAGACTAGCGGTCTTATAGATCAGTCCACGTCTATAAGACGTATATGCACTACTGATTTTATCCATGAGATCTCCACCTACATGATGCATTGAGTGCCCTTCGTGCTCATGTGGAGATTTCTGGATGACGATTGTAATCCTCTTGTGGAGAGCAGGACCGAAGGAACTACGATCGTGAATCAAAGGCATCAAGGCTTCCAGGATCCTGGGAATGACTCTGTCGGCTATTCCGAACCCACGATCCATAGGAGCACCAGGACAGAAGGATGCTCCTTGCCCATCGAGATCTTCTGCCAAGTTACGGTGTCCAGAAGAGATCAACATCATCCTCTGGAACTCTCGCGGCTTCACAACGATCCCTAGACCACCAGCAGAGCTGAGGCTATGAGGAAGATCTTCAGCCATCTCATCCTGAATGTGATGTGGAATGTCCTGCTCACTACGTTCAATAGAAGGCATTGATCTTCCGAAGTGCGAAGATACCCTTTTGGCTATCTCCGACTTCTTGATCATTCTTCCGCCAATACGTTTCTTGAAGTAGTTGGCTACCGGTTCTGCAGCTCCAGGTTCCTCTTCGAACTCTTCGAGCCCATAATCCCCGTACGCTTCTTTGACCATCTCAGCTGTTACGGTTGGAGGCTTCGCTACGTAAGGAGCTTTGAGAGTAGAAGAGAATCGATCGTCATGATCCATTTCGACTGGAGCTCCGGTCATGATCTCCCAACTGTGATCAGATGCGGCCTTCTCCTTCGACCATACCTCATGCACATGTGGAGAGGGAACAGCACCGTTCTTACATTGTGTACATCCGTGTTTGCAGATCGGTGCGCTCAACCTTATTGGACATTGTCCAGCAGCCAACTTAGCTATCATCTTGCTCGTCTTGTCGGCACCAATGAATACGAAACTGAGATCGAAGAATCTCGGGTGGACATTGAGCATCATCACTCGTTGCCCATCTGGGTAGATCTTGTTCAGCTCGAACTTTAGGTGCTGACAATACTCTTCTGTTGTTGTGCTGACTCCCCGAATCGGCTTCTGCTTGTGCATGCGCACAATGTCAGCGGGCTTGCCCAAGAATGGACGAAGGAAATCCATATCCCCACAGATCGAACAAACGTCGAATGGGACTTTGCATCCCATGGAGACATCTGGATACTCCCCATTCTCAATTCGATCGACAATACCTTGGGCACCTATCTCTTGCGCTTTGCGACGATCTACTCCAACTATCAAGAGCACTCTCTTCATCCGAGAGTCCCACAAGACATACTCGATGTTGCCGAATGCTCGAGCTGGATCTTTGTTCACATGATGCTGATACGCGTACGCATTGTAGAAGGTGGGGTAGCCCCACTGCCATCTCTGCCCCATCAACCTCTGCTGATTGGCAGGCATCAAGTCCCAGTCGGGAGGAACATGCAGAAGAGCATCTGTACCGAACCAGTCCGCGTTGCTATTCGATCCCCAGTATTCACCTGCACCGAGAGCGCTCACTAGAGTGTAGAGCACTCCGTCAGCACGGCTCATACTCTTCAAATGTCGTTGGATGATCTCAAGCTGCGGGGGAGAAGCGGCAGCTGTTTTGACTAGCTGCTCGTTGTCGTAACCAGGATGAACTAGGTGAACATGAACACCGTGGTTATCACATCCCGAAAACTGACACTGTTTGATGATCATGGCGCACTACGGCCTCTGAGGCATCCACGGAAATTGTCTCCCACCAATAGTGGATTTCACTCCCTCCGTCATCATGCCAGAGAATCTATCTCCATAGCCAGCGGCCTGACCCATTCTCTGCTCTGCCGTGGCAAGATCACTCAAAGTCTTCGGATCAACGTACTCATCCTGGTACATCATCCGCTTGACCCAAGAGTTTGCCACTAGAGGATCACGGGCGAGTGATGGACTCACGTTATGGAGAGTGTTGTATAGCGTTTGTACCTTCGCACGATCTTCTTTGGCTAGCTCAGGATTATGCTCCAGCATACGTCTGAACCCTTGAGCCCTGCCGATTGAATTGCTGACTCTGCTATACACTTCGTCTGCTACGTGACCGACTCCAATGAGACCAGCGGTGACAGCGGCTTGTCCAGCAAACTCGCCCCAACCGGCACACTTCTCAATGCCAAGGAATTCTGTTACTGGATCACGCATCAGTACATCATCCCCGACTGTGGATCGTACACAGCCTGTTGCATAGCACGACGAGCACGAAACTCATCGAGCTTCTCTCGAAGATGCTTACCTGCTGGATCTCCTGCAGCATAGTCTGCCGCAGCAACAGTTCCGACTACTGGTGCAGCTCGGACTCCACCGCCAACGATCTTGCCTACTGGACCGTATTTGCCGAGTTCTTCGGCGGCGCCACGCGTAGCTGCGCCCGTAACGTTCCATACACCCTTGGCGGCCCCTGAAATGCCCTTACCAATGGTGCCCATAGCGTCTGCTGTTTTTTCTTTGCGCACCAACAGGTCTGCGGCCATGAGGCGGGCTGACTTCTCGATCATTGGATCATACCCCGCAGCTTTCGATCGACAACACCGTACTGCTTCGTGAGATCCTCAGCAGCTTTGATCTTGCCGAAGTAGTCTACTGCCGTCTTCGTGAAGGCACTGAAGGCCCCCATGAGCGGGTGTTTTGGGTTGACCTGGCGAGCCGAAGCTTGCTTGGTCATCGGCACAGCCGGAATCTGATCCAGATCCATACGCTGTGCAATCTCTTTCAGAGCAAGCTTCACCAGCGACCGATCTACGGCCGTCTGCAGAAATGCAACAGTGACATCTGCTGGAGAGTATCCACCCAGCACCGCCTGTTTGGTCAGGTCATACAGCGATCTGCAAGCTGCTTCGTACTCCAGACCAGCCTGACTGACCTTCTCGAGCATTTCTTCTTTTGCTCGCTTCACGTCGTCTCGCAGCTCTCCCAGCTCCCGATACGGATCCACATACTGGTAAGCTGGTGCAGCGGCAGCGGTCTTCGTAAGAGCGTAGCTCTCTTGTGCGCTATCTTGTCCTGGAACAAAGCGCCGGCTGATCGTAGGCTGCCTTGCAGCCGTTTTGATCTGCTCTCGACCCACTGAATTGAGCTCCTTCAGAACCTCTGCCGTATCTGCTGGTCCATGCTCTCCGAAGTCAATGACTCTATGATCACTGGCTTCCTTGTTGAACAATCCCTCAAAGGCGTAGTTGTTCGCAAATTCAGTCACACGTTGGACATGATTGCGATTCAGACCACTTTCCTCTGAGAGAACACGAACTACAGCATCGGTCAGCGGGATCCCCTGCTCGACGAACATGGCACTAGCCCGCTTGCCAAGCATTTGGAGCCGCTCCGGCTGTACCTCACGATGAGATCCTTCAGCCATCGTGAAGTGCGCTGCCTGTGCTCCTATCATATGTCGATCCCTCGTCATGGCCGGTCTCCTTCTCGAGATACACGTCCGGCCGTGTCTCTGATACCATCAACGTAGCACACGAGAGATCTAATGGGAAGTGATGTCAAGTACATTCTAGTGTCTCAAGCTGCGAAAATTCTTGGGTGTACACCTAAAAAAGTGCATGACCTTTTGGATCAGGGTCTCATGCGTTGGAGAGCTGATGGAGACAACATCCTGGTCCACCAAGAAGATCTTGCAGAGATTCATAGACTGAATATCGCCGGCGAAATGAAACCGGGAGAGTTGATTAGACGTTTGCTCTTCCTGGAACAGAAGGTTCACCGTCTCGAAAACGCTATAAATCTGATCCTGGAGGTGAGTGGGCAAGCTGCATCCAGATTCATCCACATGGACGATACTGATCTGTACAATCTGTACGAGAACATCATGCTGGCTTCAGGTCAGGATGCTTGGGTTGTCGAAGAGATGCTGAAGTACGCCGAAGTCTTCATGAAGATCACAGAGGTGGAGATCGATCGGCTCAACGAGATGATGAACGTAGATCATAGCTGGAGTACATTCTACCGACTGTGCATAGACATGACACGTTACGTAGCTGAGAACAGAAACCTAGGGACTGATCTGAATCTGCAACGTATTCGTGATCTACTCCACTACGGCAGGAAGAACCTGTCTACGATCGCAGTACTGTTCGTAGAGAAATCAGCCCAGCTTGGACCGTCCAGAAAGCTTCTAGCTAGGATGGCTGCCTCTGATATAGAGATCTTCGATCAATTAGCCAAGCAGTTGAAGAGTACAGGCCGTAAAGGGCACCTCCAGATCACCTAAACTGAAAATCCAGCCATTGATCTGTATATAAGATCATTGAACCGGAAAGAAATCAATCTTACCCGGTATCGGGAGGTGCATGTCATGGCTAAGAAAAAGAAGAAGGAAGCGCGGTTCGAGACCAGCATCGGCTCGACTCTCCGTAACAATTGGATCGAGGTCTCAACCGAAGCCGTCGAGACTGGCGCAATGGGCGCCGCCGGCGGCATCCTGATCGAGCAGGCGTTCGGGGTTGGGAGCACCGGTCTGAACGTGGCGATCGGCGCCGCATCGGGCGTGGCCGTCGGCCTCGCTCGGGGCACAGCGGTGTGCCATCAGCGTGAGGGGCGCCTCTGCGAGATGGGCAACGAGGTGTTGGAGGAGGTGCAGGCGACACTCGATGCCATCCGCAATCAGCAGGCGGTGGCGGACGTGGTCAAAGAGGCGCTCAAGTTCGGGCAGGCGTATCTACGGTCCCAGGGCGTTCCAATGCCCGAGGCCGAGAAGACGACGAAGAAGAAGCCCGAGAAGAAGACGACGAAGAAGGACGAGGCTGCTGAGGCCGAGGCCGAGTAGAGTTGGGAGGGGAGAAGACAGTGGCCTACTCCCCTGACCCGCGCCTGGCCAGCGCCTACTCACCGCACTCCAACGAGAGTCCGGAAGGGAGTCGATCAAAAGATCGGCTCTCTTCATTACCTGGTCATGGTAAAATATAGAGCTGATCTAGTATATAAGATCAGTAGAAAGGAGAATCGATGATGCAAAAGATCATCGAATGTATTCTGGACTTGTTAGAGGCCATAATCATTCCGTCTATCCCATGGAGGGTAGTACGGTACTTCAAGAAGCGTTCTGCAGATCAATAGAAAGGAAAGTACTATGACACCCTTTCATACAATCATGAAGAGGTGCTCAAGAATCTGCGGCTTTGGATTGAGACCTGAGTTCAAGCAAATAGACGGAGGCGCCAGCTTGCTAGTCAACAACTCCCATGGCAGCAGACAAGTTGCATTGATATACAGACCAGGATACGCACTATATGGTAGTTTGAAACACTGTCTGACATTTCAAGAAGAACTCGCCGTAATCGAAGAAATGGAAAAGTTTTACAATAGTCCCACCTAGCCTAACTTCTAGGCAAATTTCCTTAGCTGATCATAGAAATTCCCACTTAGATCAGTATATAAGATCAGTAGAAAGGAAGGCAGTTATGCTGAAAACGTTCAAGGTAGACACGACGATACCGGCGTTTATGTGGGCCGGAAGTGGGCACACCGCAGAGACAGACCCCTGTAAGCGGGGGTGGCGTCTTCGCCCAATCCGTTCCAAGAGTTGTCAGCTCTTGGGACGTAGAGGTGCGAACGGGTGCTTCACGATCAGAGTGATGCACGACGGAAAACTGGATGTGGCCTACTACCTCGAAACGCCGGAAGAGGTAATATCCGCCGATTGCCACCTGGATGCTCAGTACATCTGCGTAGAGTACATCTCCGGATGGGCACTTCCTCTCATAAGGCAGGCCGAAGCCGGTGCTATCTGCATCGATCTCTAGCCGAGAACCCAACCGGGATCCTACCTCTCTCGGCTCCTTTCCTTAGCTGATCATCCTGGTCTACGGAAATCAACGTGGCCGGCATGGAGAGGGATGATGATGTCGGGTCTGGGCTTTGCAAGCATTGAGACGAGGAAGCAGTACAAGATCGCATGGAAAGTATCGTCACTCTTTCCAGGGCTCAGTTTGTACTGGATCATATTTAGCTGATCATTGTACTCGCTGAAGATGTTGAGCATGTCGTCTGCGTACGGAGATGAGAAGTCTTCCCAGTTGGGCAGTGCTATCTTCTTGTACTTGATCGCGTTGAAGATGTCGCTCATGACCTCAGTACGGTGGAGGATGAACCTGCCTAGTTTGGGCTGCCACTTCACCTTCGCTTTAGGTGATCCAGCATACTGGTACTTGGCTAGACGCAGTGGTCCAAAGTTTCTCTGCAAGAAGTCATTGCGATCAAAGCCACCACCGTAGTCCGCACCAATGAGCTTGAACTGAACCGACACTAGCAGTTGCGAGATCATCTGTAGCTGTCGTTGTGGTTCTAGATCTTCACCAATGAATCTGTGTACGAAGAAGATCTGGAACTCCCCACCCATATACCCACCCAATGCGATCACAGAATAGGAATCAGCCTCTCCGGTCCCCCAGTCCACGCCAACGAATACCCCACCGTAGCACTTCTGTGCATTCTCAACGACATAGCTAAGCCGGATGTTCTTGTTGCAGCATGATCTTACTTGTGTTCTGGTTAGCGGACGAATACCTGAATCGTATGACAGACCAAGTACCTCGTTGTGGAACTTAGCTGTGCCATAGCGCTCGAGCGCCATGATGATGTCGTCTTGCCAGTTTACCCAAGGGACCATCAACTGTGAGATACGGTAGCCCTCGAACGTTACCCTATGCGCATTCTCTTCCGTAACTGGTTGCCTGGATGCCCAGTTAGCCATAGGGTGCATTGGATCAAT
The DNA here is from genome assembly GCA_964570965.1 of uncultured Desulfatibacillum sp. Taxonomy (GTDB): domain Bacteria; phylum Desulfobacterota; class Desulfobacteria; order Desulfobacterales; family SpSt-501; genus SpSt-501. Next base: position 32,797 of record CAZNAX010000001.1, on the reverse strand, counting down.
AGGCTGACCGCACTTGGCACAGATCAATCCTTTCCTGCCAATGTTCTTGATCCCAAGAATGTTCCAGAACCAGGTGTTCGGTTTGCTCGGAACACCATGCCGTTCACATGGAACGATCCACTCGTTCTGAGTAGAGTAGTTGGACCAGTACACCTCGATCGTGTTGTCTAGGCTCTTGGGTGTTCCAGAGTAGCAGTAGATCTTCCACTGTGAGTGGGATGCGCACTGTTCTATGACAGGTACGTTGCTGAAGAAGATGTCCTGTATCTCATCGATCAGAATCATGTCCGCTGGAATGCCACGAGTTCGGTCTGCATTGAGGAATGCGTACCTGATCCTGATCTGGGATCGATTCTTGAACTGTTTGAATAGAACGTTCTGATTCAGTTTGGTATCGATCAGGAAGCTCATCTCTGGAGAGATGTCCAATGGCTCCTTGATACGATCAACGCTGAAGACCTGTGCCTGCGTTGCCGTAGCACTGACATAGAGAACCTTGAAGCCGTAGTTGATCCCACAGTAAGCAAGACTCTTGTTACCAAGTGATGTCGACTTCTCGGTCTGACGAGCGCACTTCAGAAGTGTCCTTCTTGCTGGTGTATCATAGATCGGCTTGAGGTACCTTCTGTGATCGAAGCTGAAAGGCTCCAGATCACCAGATACCGGAATGCGTATGGCAAACTCTGTGAAGTCTGATGGGAGTACTTCTATCTGTCTCTTGGACGTGAGTATCTGATCCTCATCCTCGAATAGCTCAGCTATCTCCTCATCCTCTTCATTGAGCTCGGCCATGATACGATCGATCTCGTCCTCAACCTCTTGGTTGAAGACTCCAGTATCAATAGCTCGCTTGGCATCTACGTAAAAATCCTTGTAATCGCTGATCTGTTCTGACTGCATCTGCTCGAATATACGCTACAAATTGATCTGTGCCAACGCTATAAGACAAATGTGGCAGTGATCAGTTTCCTAGATATGGACTAGGGAGATGGAGGAGATCGGTTATGGCAGCAGCAGTAGCTGAGAACGTGGTACAGCAGGAGCAGGAGCAAGAAAAGGACTCACGAGAGGAAAAGCTGGTCGCGAAAGCGATCAGCATGGGGTTCTCCGAGAGTGAGTCGCGCCGGCTTCTCAAACTGTACGGGGGAAGACGACTTACTGAAATCCTGAAGAGAGCAAAGGTAGAGGGAGGCGTGCTCGGATCGAAAGTCGCCATGGTCAAGACTGCACACGTGGCAATGGCCGATTCGATGTTCCAAGAGATGACCCGTACCCAGGGTGTCTCATGGATGAAGATCGTGGACGGGGTGAAGGTCAAGCTACGGCTTGATCTTCTTATGATCTACAATGGCCACCTTCGCGGACCAAAGGTGACCATCACTGGCCGCTCCGGGAGGAGCACAGCCATCGACACATGTGGTGTGGGGATGGTTCTGAACACTCGAGGAAACTGGGCCATGTTTGGCCTGGTACCACCGAATGGCAAAGACTGGAGCGAGTGGCAACCATGCTTCTTCGCCAGCGATCCCGTCGGCAAACAGACATACACTCTCATCAAGGGTGTCGCCGACGGGTGTGACACCACCAAAGAGCAGCGTGAGATCATAAGCGCAATGGGGTTCAATTTGGCCCCAGTCCGGAAGGGTCCAACAGGACTCCCCATCGCGCTGTTGAAGCGCGCTGCCAACGACACCGTCAAACTGGCTGGCTTTGACAGCAAACCAGGATGGCAGGATGGCATAGACCTCCGAGATGGCGAGCACCCAGAATGTGCTATTGCCCTCGTGAAGGACGAGAAGGCAAGAGACCTCCTGGAGAAGTATTGGTTCTCGGACTCGTCAGAGGAGGATGAGAGTGCCGAGGGAGAAGACATCTGGAGTTGATCAACCGAGGAAGGCATCCCAAGGACTCAGCCAGTGGGTACTGGATCAAAAGGGTCTTTGGGTTGCTTGTCCTCGCGATCTCAATAGATCTCCAAAGAGCGTATCGGAACCGAAAGCCAGGATAAGATCTGGTGACACTCACCTGGTTCCTCGTGATAGCTGCATGTGGACCAAGAAGAGTGACGATCGGTTTCGAGAGTGGTGTCAGTACTGTCCGAACAGCAGGTTTCGGCTCATACTAGACACTATCATGGGCTCTGCCGACTTTTCCTGGTTGGATGATCTGATGAAGCAGATCAGTCTGCTATACCAAGATCAGTTCCAGCTCACACCTGGTGGACTATGGAGTGCACACCGTGAGATCGCTGAAGTGCAGAAACACGGACGTGTACTCCAAGTCTCCTACCGAATGATGTTCCCAACCGAAGAGGACAATCCTAGAAATAGGAGACTTCCTATCGGGGACGGACAGGCTCTGATGGATTTGATCGAAGCAGCAGCTCATGGAGCCAAACCTGGTTTGGTGAAGACCTTCACCAGGGGCAAGCATGACTTCTGCGACTGGTACATCATGCCCGATGGGCATGGTGAGATCAAAATCTATCTGGAGTGCCCACCCAAGTAGTTCTTGCCGCAACCTCTGCGGCATTTTCTTAGCTATGCATCAACCTACTCGAGCCATCAAAGAGAGCTGCTGGTTGTTACCTTCCCTATTTGCGCCTCATAAACCAAGGAGTTGTTGGAGTTGTCCCAGAAAACTCTTGTGGGTGGCCCATGAATTGATAGTCATGTACTTGACGTGCTCTTGGGGTACCGTGTGTATGTGAAGGGAAATCCCGAGCCCCAGTTTCCAGCACTCCTGTCCCCTCTCTAACAACAGAAGCAGCATCAGGGTGAAGTGCGCGGCGCTTCAAAAACGCTGCCTCATCAATCATACCTGGACGCTTGAGTGGAACAGCACGCTCAATAGACAGTGCACCTCCTGGACTAAGATGTGCACCCATACGCTCTGCCGCACCAGGTACTGCACGCGCAATAGTACGCCATTGTGCTACAGCTATTTTTTGCAACTCATCAGAAAATCCTCTAAGCGTAACATGCCAATACATACTGTCACCTTCCTTTGCTGATCATACTTGTCCAGAATCAATGTGGAGCTACCAGCTGTAGAGCAGTATCACCAAGATTGTACATAGTGTGCTGCACTTGCGGTGAATGAGCTGCTGTATACGCTCTACGTGGCAGTGTTCCAAGACTAGTCTTTGCTGCCCCAAGACCGGTCTTAGCATTGGTGAGTAGATTTTTGGTAACTGCTGGAACGTTCCTTATCGCAGATGGAAGTCGAAAAGAGATTGCGATCTTCTCCAGCTCATCTGAAAAGCCGTCGAACATGATCGCGGAGGCAGTCTTCTTGTACTCACTCTTCGGCTTGTCGAACTTGGCCTTGGCTTCCGATCTACCTTCTGACGTACCAAAAGTCTTTGGACTCTTGCCGGTCTTGTGGGCCATTTGCGTTGCGACAGCGAAGGCAACCTGCTTGGCCTTCTCTGGTGGATAGGTGTCTTCCATCTGCTTCTTGAGCTTCATAGCTCGATCATGTATCCAAGCGGGCATTGGTTACCTTCCTATGATCTTCTCAAACTCATCTGCCCAGGCCGCATACTTCACCTGCCCAACTTTCGTGACCGTGTTGTACGCAGATGGAACCGTGTTTGATCCCATCGGAGAGGAAGCTTGAACTGTTGGAGTGTTCCCGCTCACAGCAGCCGAGGGAGAGTTTCCCAACTGAGATCTCTTCTCATGCTTGACCTGTGATGGCTTTTTGCTAGAGGGCATGCCCTATCATATTCGTTGGAGGGCTGACAGGACAATATCGTCATCTGGTGAAGCTACGATCGCAAGTTTCTTCACGGTCACGCACCAACTGTACATTTCCGGAACCCATTCTATGATGAGGCGCTCTTGATGATCGTGGAGCTTGAACCCCTCCATCATCGCTTTCCAGATCTGACTTCTGAACTCATTGGTCCAGCCAGAATCGTCTGCACGGAAGAAGTGCATGATCAGATCTTCACCCTTCACCACGAACTCCACTGTGTAGCCGGGCATATCAACATGCCGCATGTCTATCGGCTTGATATTGGGAGCTCCATGACCAAAGTAGTTTCTCTGGAACATCTCCCTTGCCTCGCCACCATGCTGCTTGAGAACCTCTTCTGGTCTTCTTCCATCTCGATCAAACATCGTCATAGTCAAGCCTTTCTTCTGTGTCAGGTCCACCTTCAGCTTCAGAGAAGTTGCCACCGGTCAACAACTGCACGGACGGGGTATTGATCTCAGCGTGTCGCATCCTGAACGAGTTGAATGCGTGCACCACATCTCGTACCGCATCGGTGCTCGCATCGATCCCTTCCTGTGACATCTTCATCGCTCGAGTGTAGTTGAGCAGCATCTCCGAGTGGTACTTGGACGGACGCTGCATGGCTATCTGCTGAACGCACATGAACGCGATGTTCCGTACGTCAGTGAACGCCCTATTAGCTTCTATTCCTCGGAGAGGTCCGCTGTTAGTCTTCCACAACAATGCCTGTACGCCACCAGGCCCTCTTACCTTCACGGCTAGATCTAGCCATTCTTTGTTTGTCTGATCACGATCATCTATGAACTTGCCCCACTCCACACCACTCATCGACTCTCTGTTCCAGAAGTAGTGCTGGAACAGATCGTATGCCCTCACTGTGATGTCAGCGTCAGTATACTGTTTGTTGATCTTCTTGATAGCTTGTTCTGGTTTGACGGGAGACAGAATGTATGTCTCCACCAGATGTCTCAGCTTCGACGTTTCCAGGATAGACAAAGCCCTCTTCATGTCTGCACCTGGATGCCACGCATCATAGATCTGTTCGTGTCGCAAGAAGCTCTGACTTGGTCGATCACGTAGATTATCGGGCAGAAATGGACTGGGATACTCCATCATCTTGTCGATGGTCTCCAGCTCATCGGCATTGAGACCACCAAGACCAATGATAGAGAGAAGCTGGGCTACCCCATCATATGTATGTGATCTACGTGATAGATAGAACTTCGCGTAGTAGATCGCGGGGTGGGCACTCACTCATCATCCTCCGGCCATACCTATCAGCCTCTGCGTGAAAATGTCACGCTTTGCTGCACTGGTCTTGTCAATGTACTCCCTATGCAACAGTTCATTCAACCCTACGATCACTTCATCCAGTCTTTCCATTGCACTTTTGATCGAATCTTCTGGAATATCCTTCATCCCCGTACGTGCAGCAACCAGCAGCTCGGCTAGCTTGCTCACGGTTTCTTCAAGCTCAGGAAGATAGTTGATGAAGATCTTGGTGTTCTCCGGATTGAGGAAGCCGAGAGACAGTATATGATCCACTGTCGTCATGTCATCCAAGCCGGCCGCTTCCTTGAGGAGCAGGTGTTTCTTCGGCACCTCGCTCATCAACTTCGCAGCTTCCTTGCGTGCCTCAGCAAGTTTCTCTCGGTGCACATGGATCTCTCTGCAGCCCTTCACCTCGGCACGTCCACTCTTGGCGGCCTTCACAAGTGCTCGAGTTGCCGTAGCTGAATCCATACCAAAGGAGCACGCCATGAACATGGCATTCTCACCAGAGAGACCTTCTCGCCATCTGTGAGCCACCTTGTTGAGACCGGGTCCACTCTGGAAGGACCACGTAGTCCTATCAGATACGATCCTGACCGTATTGTGAACGTCCTTCAGGTTAGCTATCTTCGCAAACTCGGTTGGATTGGACATAAGGGGAACAGCATCCCCAAGAGGAGCCCAGCGAACATCGGCTGGAAGCGTATACTCCTCTGGACCAGTCTTGACGATCTGACGACTACCGGGAGCGAACCTCACAGTAGCTGGAAGACCCATCATGGTGTGGATCATGTAACCTTCACCAGATGGATCACCAAACGACGACTTGATCTCAACCGGAATGAATGCGAGTACGCTACCGCTAGCAGTGACTCGATAGAAGAATCCATAGCCTGCCGGTTTGCCACGTATGATGTTGGAGCTCTTGCCTATGAGACTGCCGGCGATCTGAGACTGTAGTGCGGAGTTGCTTCCGTTGGTGAAGAGCTGCATCGGCAACGACGTACCATCAAAATCGAGGACCGATGGGAACACCCAACCCATCAGCTCTTTCCCATCAGTGGTCTTGACCTTGTACTCGCCGAATCTGGTGACGACCTCTGCTACCTCGTCTTCGAGCATGTCCCTTACAACTGGATCGGTGGTAACAGTGACTGCGCCACTCTTGTCCGCCTTTGTCACTAGATCTTGACCGGCAATGGCTGCCATTGTAGGTCGATCCGCTTCGACTACTTCCGGATGGAAGTCTTGGCTATTGGCCATCTTCAGTCTGTAGACTTCGCCATCACGACTGACCTGGATGACATCGGGTCTTGCAAGCTTGGCAGCCACCTTCTCGACATCTGCAGCAGTGGTAGCTTCGAGCGTACCAATGAACTCCAGGGCATCTCGTGTCACATTATTGCGCATCAAGGATCTAGCAAGGTTCTCGTCACTCTCGAGTATCGACGCTACCTTGTTCAGATCACCTTGGAGCACGGTTGGCGCAATGGCATTGAGGAGGAATCTCGGCTTGTGAGTGTGAGAGCCGATCTTCATCTGTGGAGCATCAACGACCTGACCAGCCTGAATACCACGCTGACGAGCAGTAGGTGGATAGAGACTCTCTACCAGCGACTGATCACCGGGAGATTTCTTGATGGCATCGAAGAGCTGAGGTCTGTGAAGGGCCTCACGTACTCTTCGTTCATTTAGAGGGGATGCCTTGCCATCTGCCTTCATCATGACATCAAGCGAGCAAAGCTTGTTGTCTTTGATGATGATCGGGACTCGAACTGTCTTGACGCCTTGCATAGTCCGAAGGGCCTCACCACCAGGACCCAGTGCAGCAGTTGCAGAAGCATTGCTCACCTGGAAGAACCCGATGCCAACTCCTCGGTCGCCGTTCACTTCTGTCATGATCGGGCTGATGTCATAGACGCCCATGTAGGGGTGCTGCTTCAGCAGCTCGTCAAGCACCTCCTTGGGCCAGGTGTCGGCATTCTCAGACAGCTTGGCCTCGAATGCGATCTTCTCGATGACAGGCGTTGTTACTTCAATGAACAGCGGGACATCGTTCATTTGATCCTCCAGGTCTGGGCTGCTGCAGCGTCATTCACTTCAGCTCCCGACTTGATCTCTTCTACCACAGCTTGGGCTATTGCCCGAGCCAGGGGGATAAGGTGCTTCTCTTCTATTTCTAGTGGGCCACGATTCTCCGTGACCTCGTGGTCCATGGTTCCATCAGTTTTTGGAATCTCACGAACCGTTACGCTTCTCACCACATCAGGATACAGCGAACGTACGGTCGCCCGGAAGATGCTAATGATTCTTCTCTCCAGTTTGGTAGCATTCAATGACATGATCACTCCCCGCTCACCTTGGTAGTTTTGAATCCCGCTACCACTGGAGGAATTGGACCCTGCGTCGTACTTCCGACCACCACATGGGTGTGGTACCCAAGAAATTGGATCACCGGTACGCTCGCTAGTACAAGAGGAGTAGCAGCACCAGCTCCACCAAGCTTGATCATTGGAGACGTAATGGTCTTGGATCCATTGATACGTTCCTCACTAGTGGCTGCCTCGAGCCTGTGTCTCCCACTGATAGTCTCTTCGTGGTTGCCACTGACTGTTTCTGTAAGATCAGAGTTGTACGTAAGCTGTGCATTGCCGTTGACTGTTTGATCCAACTCACCATTGATATTGATCGTTACATCCTTCTCAATGGTGACGTCGAGGCTGCCTTCCTCGTCCACGTCCATGGTATAGACTGCGCCACTTCTCACATCCCCAGTCCTGGTGTCTATCGCGTTTGGCGCAACAGCTATCCTGAAGCGCTTTGTATCGTCTACATGTCCAGCTCGGACTAGGACAGTAGCATACTGATCCTGAGCTAGGTTCTTCGCTAGCAGAGTGAAAGTAGCTTCGTCTTGACGTGATTCGCTTGGTTGGCTGGAATCTGATCGTTCGATATGCCACGTCATATCTCCGGCTAGAGTCAGAGCCTCCCAATTCTCGGCAATGTCTCTGATCGTATTGAGAAGAGGTATGTAGAACCGCTTAGCGATCCATGTAGCACCGATCTCTATCACACCACCTCGATGTAGCCAGATCTGGTTACCATCTCGGCAGCGAAGCATGATGTCACCTTGCTGGAGCTTTGGTCTTCCTGATCGATACGTGACCTCTGATGGTGCATCACCGTTCTCACTAGTTTCGACAGTTGGACGAGTAGCGGCCTCTCCCTCGTCTGAAGCAGGTTGACCCTCTCGCTCGAATGTAGTGATGAAGCAAAGAATGAACGGAGGACTATCGCTAGGGCTGCACGTTTTGACCTTGGCGCCCACTTCCGGCATGGCATAGATGCCTTCACCAGCAGCGAAGTGCAGATAGGGTGCGCCAACTTGCATGTCTAGCAGTTGTCTCTGCGAATGGGTGGTTCGGACATCAACGGTCCAATGGACCATGTCTACGTTGATGATCCTACCCTCCTCGATCACGACGGGGTTCACACCCCTTTGGATCATCGAGTTGCGGTGAGCTCTAGGCACGTACTACCTCACGTACACATTCTGGTTCTGTCCACCACGTCCTAGCAGATATCCAGCTCCACCTGCCCCAGCAAGTGTTCCTCCTGCTCCTACTAGCGCAGCCTTGCCTTGTGGAGTTCCAGCAACACCCTTCAGGCCAGACCATCCTTTGGACCATCCTCCAGCATCTGGAGCTGCTTTGGCGACACCACGTTGCCATGCTTTAGACATTGCAGTACCCGAACTTCCTGGATTCCTGACCAGTTGCTTTCCACCTCGCCACAACTGGCTTAGGAATCCTGGAGCTGCCGCCAGCTTTGATAGGATGCCTTGCTTCTCAAGAGCAGACATCTCGTCAAAGAAGGATTGGTACATGATCTGATCATACTCGTTCATTGTTTTACCTTTATAGTCATCTGCCTCGCACAGCCCATCTGATAGTCCAATGAGCATTGCGGTCTTCGCCATGATCAATATCTTTCCATGAGATTCGGTCGGAGAAAATCCACGAGACTGATAGAAACTGCGAGCCCGTTTGTCTGCAGTGTCGGTCTCTATGGTACGAATACCTCCAAGACGATCGAGTAGCTGTGTAGCCACTCCCTGTCGCCGATGAGGCGGACGCACATAGAGTCCCACCAGCTCGTCCTTGTTCTTACCTGCGTAGCCGACGAACTTGTCCTTATCGTCCACTGCGATAAGATGTCGTGCCCCGCGCTGATAATCCCGGATTCCGAGATCGTCCAGCTTCTGCTCACTGACGAAACGAAACTTGGTGTTTAGTACGCCCATGGCTCTTTCTTGGTTCCCTTACCGAATTCAGCTCCGTGCATGAGAGCTGGGATCGGATTCATGCCATGCAGATTGCTTTGCCATCCCTGCTGCGCTGCCTCAATAAGCGTACTCTTCAGATGCTCGTGGTTCAATCGAGCCATCCAGTCTTCCTGTACATCTAGCGGTATCGTTTTCACACCGCGTAGCACTGGAGTATGTAGCACAGGTTTGGATTGCGAGTTCTGTTTGTTCCACTCGTAGACCTGAGTGGTGCTCGTGAAGTCTCCTGGTAGTAGATCAGGATGGTCTCCAGGATTCTCTACCTTGGTCACATTGGACAGTGCCTTCACCAAAAGCTCAGAGTGTCGCCTCTTGATACCATACTGACCGTAGATCGAGTGCAGCTCTCCAGCTAGGTGACCTTGCACCTTGCTCATGTTGGTCAGCGGTAGCAGCTCGTGTGGATTGACTGGACCATCCGTAATAGGATCGCCTTTCTTGATCTGCGATCCAACACGAATCTTGTCCAGCAACGAACGATCTGCTGGAACGTAGTGTTGCTTGTCGTTGATATTGATCCGCACACCACCAGCTGGATCCTTATCGATCTTGTTCACTCTACCCATGGCGGTAGAGAGAACCGCAGAGCCCTTGATCTTCTGTGGTAGATTCAGAATGTTGACAGCTCGATCAAGACCACTAGCTGCGATTGATTTAGAAGCAGCCTCTCTTCCTTCGTAGACACCGCCACTATGGAATGCTTTCATGGCAAGCTGTGTTCCACGTTCACCAATCGACTGGGTAGCTAGGATACCGACGTTTGTACCCAGATCATTTAGCCGACCATTCTCACTGAGACCCATGCACATTGCGCACACACCTTTACCGTGTACACAGCGCATAGGTGATCTAACAACCACCTTATCGATCTTAGCATTCTTGATTCTGGTCATGATCTCAGGAGTGATCAGAGTACCAGCAGGAACAAGATCTCTATGCAATTTTAGATCAGCAACTGTGTACCTGCCTATGACATCCGGCTCATCCACTGAGAGACTGATCCCTCTAGATGTTCCACAATCGTGAGCCGCAACCAACATGTCCATAGTGCTATTGGCCATTTGCTTAGTAAGGTATCCCGGCTCACTGACAGATTGAACTCTCTGGATCGCACCCTTCCTGCCACCACTGGTAGCAGTCCAATAGTCACCAGAGGACAGACCCTCTGAATAGGACTTCTTCACAGGGCTTGTTACCACTTCACTCTTACCGTCCACGAAAAGCACTGGAGCTGCAGTTAGCTGTCGAAGACCTTTACCTTTGATACCAGCTGCGATCTCCAGCTTTACAAGATTGGTCTGGTACTTGGGATCTTCCATACGCTGCTTGAGCTTTGCATCGATCTCTTTCATAGCACCTTCGTAGATGTCGATGTACTTGTTGAGCTGGTCCTTCTTGGATAGATCGAGCTTAGCTGCCTTAGTTTCTGCCAGCTTCAGTGCTGGATCGCGAATGTCTTTGTGCACTTTGAAATCGCTAAGACCAAAGCTGAAGCCACCCATCGTTGCTGCTTCGTTACCAAAGTCTTTCATCTTGTTGATCGCGGCTGGATACGAAGCACGATCTATATTGGCCATAGCATTGAATAGCTTCTCTTGTTCACTCTTGGTGAGCCTGAAGTTGAGATCAGTCAGCAGCTTACCTCCCTGCAGCTCTGGAGGAAGTAGATTGTTGAGTTGTGATCTACCGTAAGTAGTTTTCACACTGCCGATAAAGATCAGATCATTGGGACTTATCTTTCTGGCTTTCACTGCCTGTTCAGCTTCAGCATGATCTTTGAAATGCAGATTCGTATGCTTGCCAACATCAGCCATCATGAACAGACCAACCTGTGCTTCATGACCGGGAGTGTACATAACCGATCCAGTTGCAGGTGAGAATAGATTCCTAGATGGAAACATCTGCTCAGCTTCCTTCACTGCCTCAGCTGTGATCGGGACGTAGGCAGACATTGCATCACCATCAAAATCCGCATTGAAACCAGAACAAACCAAAGGATGGATCTTGATCGCCTTGCCATCCACCAATTTTGGCTTGAAAGCCTGAATGCCATACTTATGTAGAACTGGGTCCCTTTTCAAGAGGATTGGTCTCTCTGCGACTACTCGATCTAGCGCTTTACGAGCAAGAGGATCATCTTCATCGATCATCTTCTTAGCTGCTAGGGGTGTAGCTCCGGCAGTACGTTTCAGCTCGCGAACAATGAATGGCTTGTACATTTCCTTCGCTGCCTTCCTTGGTATCTCTGCTTCGTCCAAGGAGAGCGAAGGTTCTGGGACAATCGTCGACCTCATAGTGAGATCCTGCTTGCGCTTGATAAGTACGTCCTGCACGAAGCTGGTCTTGGGTCCTTCTCTTCCGGCCAGAACATCTAGTATGCCAGGATGCTTCCTATTCAGTGTGCCACCTAGACCAGTGAGCGCTTTCAAGTGATCGTAGATGTCAGCCTGTAGAGGGGCCTTGAGGGATTGAGGTGTACCTACTGGAAACTCGGCATGCTTGTTGTTGACGATCGCAAGCTGCTTGTAGATCTCGTTGAGATCATCTGTTTGCAAGCTTCCATCGTCCAAGAGTGCTATTGGTCGCATGTTGGGGGGTAGCACTGGTACATGGTTCATCATGTACGCTTCGGTCGGCTTCATACCGAGCTTGTCCAGCGCTCTGAGGTATTTGACCTTTCGTCTCGATTCGCTCTGCAGCTGACCTTTCAATCCTTGTATCCTTGCTTCTTCGGTAGCTAGATCTTTCTTCACGTCTACTTTGGCCAACAAGTGGCCAATAGCTGTTGGACCGTACGTAGCACCCTTTGCTCCAGTACCTTCTATTATGATCCCGTCCTTGGTCACACCAGCTGCCCCGTTTATGATCTTGTCGAACTGAGGGCCACGGATATTCGCCACGCTCATGACCGCTTTTTCAAAAAGAGGATTGGGCATTGGTGCCGACAGAGTAATGTGGGACCAGTTGGTACCATCACTACCGCCTGTGATCTTTTGATCGAAGAGTCCGCCCTTTTCGGGTTGGAGCGTCCGCATCTTCACAACGCGGCCAGCGTCCTTGAGCTCTCCGTTGGACATCTCGAGCACGTGCTTGTCGGTCAAAGGAACGAGATTGAGGCTATTGCCGTCTTTCTCTGTGTTCACTCCCATCGCTTTCAGATAGGAGTTGAACTTCTCATAGGCAAATGTCGTTCTTGGAGGCGGCAGCATCTCTCCAGCCTGGAGTGCAGTCCACAACTCGTCATTGTCTCCGCCCTGGGATTTGTCGCTTTTGTACGTGATCATCTCACGCAAATTCGCCTTCGATCCATGCGCCAACATGGAGTAGTTACCTAGCGATCCAAGTGCTTGCGCACCGTGAGGACCGCCACCCTTTGGTACGAGATTACGATCGTAGGCGTCTCTCGATCGAGCAGCCATCTTCTTCCCAACCTGGTGTTCCATCTTGAGGATGTACTGCGGACCAACTTGAATACCTGGTATCTCAACTCCGGTCTTCGGATCGATAATGGTCTCTTTGTCCGTGAGTCCGTGCTTCTTCAGCTCGTTCTCTACATGCTCGAGATTGTTTTCGATCTCAAAGTTGGTGACTTTGAATGTCTGTCCCGTCTTCCTAGCGATCTTAGCTGCTGCGGTCTCGAGAACTTGTCCAATGTTCATACGTCCCGGAGTCCCGATCGGATTCATTATCACCTCTATCGGTCTCCCGTCCTTCGTCTTCGGCATCTCGTGGTCTGGTAGGATCAGGGTCACGATCCCCTTGTTGCCGTGGCGTCCTACGATCTTGTCTCCTACGTCCATCGGTTCCGCTGTCTTGACGTGGACGTCCACTCTGCTCCCCCTCTTGTTTACCTCGACCACTTCCCCCTCTACGTCCTCGTCCCATGTCACTGACTTGTCCTTGTACGGCCTCACCAGACTCTTATGCAGTAGCTTTAGCTTCTGCTCTTCCGTAGTGAGCTGTTGCTCCTGTAGTGCAGCGATCAAAGTATCACCAGGCTTCACCTTCATGCCCGGTTTGACCACACCTTCTTCATCCAGCTTTGCTGCTTGCTCCTTGTTGAGTCGATCCTGGTAGTACGCTTGATACTTCTTTGGGCTTACGAGCTTTGCTTCCTTGGTAGACAGACCGGGTTTGAGAAGATGCTCACTGGTAAGCTTCTGAGATGCTGATTCGCTGATCACCACACCATCTTCAAAGTTGTAGCCACGCCACGGCATGTAAGCTACTTCCAGATTCTTTCCTGGTGCGTAGATACCATTCTTGGTGAAGTTGGTATCTGCGATCACTTGACCTTTTGTTACTCGGTCTCCAGCTTTTACTAGCGGAGTACTATGGATCATGCCCTTCTTGTCATTGGCAGGGTAGTGATTGTATACGTTGACGGCGTACGATTTCTTGTCCTCTCCTAGAATGTGGATCACATCCTTGCCAACCTGCGTGATCTTGCCGTTGATTGGAGCAGAATGAGAAGCATACGATCCTACCAGCTCGTCGAAGCTTTTCTTACCAAGAACGGACTGGACCAATGGCGGCTCAGGGTCCTTGAGTGGGATCGCCTGCTCCATGTGTCTACCAGCCATTGTCGCCCGGTTGGGAGAGTCGCTGGAAATGAATGGAACCATGTTGGTCGCAATAGAAAACATCTGACTGGATCTTGGAACCACATACTCCACATCCTTCATTGGCACATGTTTGATCTCGTTGCCAACTGCGCTAACTAGAACTGTTGTTCCCTCTTTTGGTACGAATCGATCACCAATTCTCTTCACAGAGTCTGGTAGTGCCACTATCGAATCGTTGATCTTTCCAGGATCTAGGTATGCTACTTTTCCAGTCTTCACGCTGATGAGTGGTATCTCTACCCTGGTCCCAACCTTTCGTGCACCAAGAGAGAGCTGTAAATTTACGCCGGTCTTGGACGACTCCGGAGTGTGTAGAGGATCTAACACCCCGAAATGACTAGGATCTATGAGCTTTGCATCTTCTGTGATCCTGTTAGCATCCTTGACCCCACCCTCACCGGCAATAGTAGTGCGCAACTGCCCGGAGATCATCTTGAGTGGATTGGTTTGTTCTGGTGTAGAGGCGAGAGACACCTTGGAAAAGAACTCTTTGATCGGACGCTGGAATACATCCATGCCTACGATGTCACGAATCTTATCGCGCCTATCAATATTGTTGCCGATCCTTCTTTGTATTACTGGAGCACTCTGCCTGATCCTCTCACCAACAAAGTCTTCCGCGCTAAGGAATTCTTTGTACATGAGTGAGTCACGAACGTCTGGTTTCTCAGTACCACGGGCAACACCAAGAAGACGCTGGGATGATCTGAGTACCGCATCTGGAGTAATACGATCTATTGCTTTACCAAGTGTCCTACTCGTCACATCGGGGTGCAACTTGGACTCCCCAAACTTCTGCTTGATGACCTCGGACGCTTTGTCGAGCGAATCAACCTCGGATTCTGGATCAAGTCTATTGGCAAAGTTGATAGCGTGCTTCTCTACGTTCAGTAACTTGCCACGCGAGTCGGTCATGTTGGCATTGAGTATGTCCTTACCCCAAGCCTTCTCCAGATCACCATCACTATGCCCAAGTGCTCTCATGATCGGATAAAGTGGGGGCTGGGCGCCTCCATGCTTGAACACAAACGATCTCTCCTTGGGATCGAATCCTATGTGTAGGGGCTGACCTTGGATGTTGAAGAACGAATCCAGCTCTCCATTCTGCTGTATCTTTGTGTAGACACCTGGCTTGAGACGCCATTGGTTGTCTATCTGATACTCTGAGCCGTCAACGATGTAAGAATATCGATTAGTGATCTTGGGTAGTGTAGCTACCTTGATTTTGCTTCGATCTAGAATCTTGTCTGTCTTTTTGTCCTTCAGAACTAGCGTTGCATGAACTGGAACGCCCCACGTACGTCCATTCATCTTAGCCGACTTCTGATCTGTTACGTTACTGACACTGAGCTTGTCTGGTACGTCGATACTCTCGAGCTCGAGTATGTTCTTGGCACCTTCGTGGGGGAATGATTCTGCTACAGCTTCTTTTACCCGGTTCTTCAGTATTTCAAAGCCTTCAGCTGGATCCAGTCTAGCCACTTGCTCCTCCATCACCTCTAGTCATCAAGGATCTTAGCCTCTAAGAGGTGCTTGTTCTTGTTGACTTTCACTCTATCAATCACCTGCAAGTACCACAAGAACTCAAGTTATAAGATCATTGAGCGGGAAACCATTTACCGCTTTAGGGAGAGGTGCATATGTGGGAAGACGACGTCTTGGATGGGTGCCCGGAGAGTGACGAGCTGGGAGATTTCGAGGATAGCGTCGAGGATGATCTCCTCGACGACTATGCTGACGAGGAGGAGGAGCTGTATTGAGTCACTCTCCGGGAACAGGAGGAAGGGAGTAAGTGTGTACCTATTCTTTCTAGCGTTCGTGGCCTCGTATCTGAGTACAGTGGCCGGGAGCGCTGGAGAGTGGCTATTCGATCAAGAAGACGAATGATCGAGTAGTCAGCCGATAGGTAAATGGTTGAAGTAAACGGGTGGTGCCTCAGAATTTGGAGAGGCACCACCCTTTTCTTTTTTACTAGATCATCGCAGACTCTGTTCCTCTACGTGGAGGGAGCTGCGTAGGAAGAGGCTGACCTGCTGGATTAGGCGATGGGTCAACTCCCCCTCCTTGATTGAATTGAGCTTGAAGCTGACGTGCTAGCTGTGGGTTACTCTGCTCAATCCTTGTTAGCACAGTACGTTGTGCTTCAGGGCTCAACGAGCGAAGACGCTGTACTACTTGCTGTAGAGGATTTAGCGTGGCTTGTCCGCCTTCTTGACCACTAGGTTGCTGTCCCTGTGGCGGCGCAACTGGAGCTGACCCTACATCCTCACCAGGCTCACCGGGGGCTGTACCCTGTGCACCTGCTGCAGCCTGTTGCTGTTCCTGCATCATGATCGTTTGGGCTTTAGCCTGGTACTTCGCATTGATCACCCCAGCTTCGCCGGAGATCTCTGCCTCCGCGATCTGCTGAGTTTTCACAGATTCGAGACGAGTCTTGGTCTCCTTACGGAGCAGCTCGTTCTCCTCTTCAGGATTCAGATCTGTATCATTGATCAGTGTCGTGTCGCTCACCTTACCAGCCTGATTGAGCTGGAAGAGGAACGCCTTACGTTGTAGATCGTCAGCCATCTTGAATGGCTTGAACCTGATACCCACTGTCGGCCAGCCCATATGAGCAGCCATACCCCTCACCAGAAAGTCTTTGACGAAGAGCAACAGCCCGGACAGGTACCGCATGAACTGATTCTCCAACATGCGAAGGGACACGTTTGATCCCGACCACTGGAGACCGCCGTAGATGAATTCGTTCGGAACACCCATCCCGGCAATGATCTGATCACTCCAGATCTTGATCTCTTGAGACATGAGCAACGCTCGTCCATCGCCACCGATGACTTGATTGCCGATTGGAAGTGGGAGGATTGGAATGTAGTTACGATCCAGCCGCCATCTTTGAATCTCTTGTGCGATGTGGTCTTTCCAGTCCACAAGATTGATCGTGGTATACGGATCAGCCGTGCCACTTGCTTGCTGGGGGAAGATGACAGTCAGAGGAACTATACGCTCGAGGAGAATAGCCTCTTGTGCCTTCTTCATGATCTGAAGGTAGAACACGTCCTTCAGAACTGGAAGCACTAGAGGCGTTCCCCAACCCGTATCTCTAGGACCTGATAGAACAGAGGACCTCTTCAGATGAAAGAGGTTGTCCTTATTCAGTGTGATCGACTTTCGTTTCTTGGCTGCGTCTATGAATACCTGAGGAAGTTGCTCTATGACCTCTCTGCGCCCGACAGCCATGTCATTGAGTGTCTGTATTGGAAGACTGTAGAAGTAAACCGTATCCTGAGTGATCGGATTGAATACGATGTCTATGTCTTCTGGGTTCCAGAGAATGATCCTAGTCCCACCTGACGTCTGGAGGTATTGATCTTCTACTAGGGCATGACCTGTCTGCTGACACTTGTCACAAGTCATGTGGAACTCATACGATCTGAACCTGTACGTCGCCTTCTTCGCCATCAATGTGTGGCCGCAGTACTTGCACTTCAGCCACTTCACGAATGGGTGCATCAGTGATGCAAGCACATTACCGTAACAAAAGAAGTAAAGACCTATGTCGATCAGTCTCGCACGAAGTTGTATGTCAGACTCAAAGAACTTCTCCCACATATTGCGGAGACCCTTGTTGTCCGTATCGATCACGAGATCAGTTATGGGGTACTCCGCCATCTTGTTCACAACAGCAGCTATGAGCGGTTGGGTGAGGTAATAGTACCTGCACCATTTGAACATCTGCTTGACTGTTGGTGGGAGATAGGTATGTGCAAGATCAAAAAACGGAGATGGGTAGGCTACACCCTGTGTTACTGACGATCCTCTAACACGACCGTAGGTATGCGCCGGTTGAAAGTGACTGGTACCGCCATAGCCAAAATCAAACATTGATCACCTCAACGAGGAGCTACCTGGCCAGCATATCCACCAGGAGGTACTGGAACGTGTGATGGACTTATCGCTTCAGCTCCACGACCTATCAGCCTCCCAGCTGCCCCACCTGCTGCGCCAAGACCCATCATAGCAGTAATAGGAAGAGCTCCACCTAGCGCAAAGCCGGCATTTCCAGCTAGATTTGAGGCAAGCTGCCGTCTATCTCCTGTCTCTCTGTACTCTTTGATCGACTGTGCTGACATTGCAGCAGGTATCCCAACACCCATAGCTAGTCCTGGTGCTTTTAGGTTCATCTTGGTTGCCTGCCATGGTGTTACTTTTCCAGAGACTCCACCCCTCATATAACCTCTAGCTAGGCCAGGTATCGAAGTCATACCCTCTTCTGCGGCCTGTCGAGTAGCCAAAGCAGATGATGCACTTCTAGAAGCCATGAAATTTTGAATGTTTTGTGGCAGATACTTAGTGATCTTACCCTTAGCAACTTCCTGTGTCATATGCTTCTGTAACTGTTTCTTGGTACCATGCTGGAATTCAAATCCCATGCCCTCTAGTGCTTTGAGCCTATCCTTTGGCGACAGTGCTGGACCTTTAGCGCCAAGGATTCCCCTTCCGGGGAGGTAGCCAGTCATACCATGAAGCTGTCTCTGTCCGAATCTGAGAGCTTCTCCGCGTCCGGCTTTGGTAGCGAATTGCCCACCAAGAGCCCCAGCACCGGCACCAAGCAAAGCTCCTCGAACCGCTCCACCAGTCTCTTCTCCTGGTGCTGCCGTTCTACTTCCATGCAGCCCGCCACCGATAGCCCCCAATCCAGCACCGATGACATTGCCCCATCGTGCCGAAACTCCTGCTTGCTTCTTGAGCATGTAAAGCTCATGGAGCATAGACTCAGACATGATCATGTCATACGTATGATCGGACATCTCTCAGTATCCTCATCTGCTCCTCGAGCTGCCGCTGTCTATCTCTCGTATACTCATCAGCAACTAGGAGCCTAGCAGTCTGAACATCTTCTGGAGTTTCATTCAGCTCGATCGGATCGGATGGCTTATTTTCACGATCCACTACTATGATCTGGTATCTTTCCTTTACAGTACGATAGTCCCGCTCCAACTCTTTAGCAAGATACTGATCAGGAGCACCACAGCTATCACACATCCCATTGCCGTCATCAATGTCGATCTTGCCGCACTTCGAGCATCGGTACTTTGGAACTGAGGACCATCGCTGACCATCCTGGAATGGGTGCGGGAGGTACACTACGCCTTCATCCAGGAAGCAAGCAGCTATGAATTTGAATACCTCTTCAGAGAACTTGACCTCTTTCTCGCTCTTGATCTTGTTCATGATTGTTGCTGCGTTAGTGATCTGAGCGATGGTAGGACGCTGAAGCGTTCTGAAGTTGGGAACGTTATTGTTGAATGCCTGCGCGACTAGAACAAAGACTTCCCAGTTCGTCCATGGGCTATCTACTAGATGGCACAGTCTTACAGCTTGGATCTTGTTCCTATTGTGAACGCTGACAACTTGCTTGAAGTCGTCATTGATCTCTGACCAGATCGTTTCAGGCTCCCAATCGAGCCATATAGGGCCGTACTTGTCTAGCAGGATGGCATCGAGTATGAGCGGGTGAGTATCGTGGTGTCCGAACACGTTCTTGGTGCTGATCGGGACGAAGCTCTGCTTTTCAACAGGAGGAATAGGTTCCTCCGGAGCAACTGTTTCCACAGAGGCTGGAGCTTGCTCCTCTTCCTCTTGTGGCGGCAGGAGCTCCGGAGAACCTGCTACCTTCTGTAGTCTCTCGATGAACCTGTCTTCATGACCGCTCACCGGACCTCCTAGTCGTGGATAGCGATCCAGTGGAAGATTCCAGCAGCCGAAGCGACGATGGTGAAGCCAGCGGCCAGCTTCGTGGTGTTTTTGATGTAGCCGGTAGCCAGTGCGGCACCACCAGTGTCCTCGAACGTGATGGCCACGGTGTAGTTGGCATCCGCAAATGCCGTACCGAACGCCACAGCCACATCACCAGCACCAACGGCCGTGGCTCTACCAGTCTTCGCCACCGGATCCGTTCCACCTGGATAGTGGGAAGTGGCGTGAGCAAGCGGCGTCTGTCCGTCTGCCAGCAGGCCGGACAATCCAATCACGCTGATCTCGTCAGCTCCACCATTCTCGTGTCGAGTGTGATGGATATTCGGAACCTCTGCGCTGAACGTCAGTGCATCGGTGTCGAGAACGATCGGATTGGCAGTCGTGAGAACCCAACGGGTTCCTGCATTTGTTGATCCAGCGGTGACGTTGACGGTGAGACCGCATTTCACTTCGGCATCGCTGTCGGCGTCTTCAGCTCGTGTCAGAACCTGCTTCACAAGAGCGGTACCGACTGTGGTGACGGTGTAGATACCGTTGTTCTTGTCGACCACCTGATTCTTGACCAGGATTCGATCGCCCTTCAGGACAGCTGTACCATCGATGTTCTCAATGGCCGCAGCATTCTGAGTCAGCGTCTTGCCAACACCAGTTCCAGCTGCCGTGCAGGCACCAAGAGGGGCAGCGGTCGCAAAGCGAACTGGAGCCGCTGACACCTTGGCATCGACTGCGGCTTCCAACACCACGAAGGCGTCCTCGACATCCCTGCGAAGATCGCCAACTTCTCCTCCCACACCACCTTTTCCTGGCTGGACAAGGTGCGGATGCTCCGGCCTCTCTGAACTAAAAGACCTGCTGCTCATTTCTGATCCTCCTACCCTTTCCTCTCGGGTTTATCTACTATAGCCCTGATTCATGTTGCTGCGCCATCCTAGCGATGGTGCGTTTTGTATCCATGGGGAGAGAGTCGAAGACCTCTGTTGGTTTGTCCCGAAGACCCTCTGCCATCTTCTCATTGAAAGCGTTAGTTACCGCTTCCTTACCACGCTGACTATTCATGAAGTTGAGCAGTTGGTTTTTGGTCAGGTACTCAGTTCCCTGAACCCAACGCCACTCTTCGGCCTCGGCTAGCTTGTGATGACCGTAGGTGCTGAACCATGGATCAGGTATTGAAGAATCCCAGTACCTATCAATACCAGTTGTCACATCAAGCTCCGCTAGAGCCTCGGCAAAGACTTCTGGAGCTATCTCTGCACTAGCCTGCTTTTCGAGAAGCTGCTCGAGCAGATGAGGAGCCTCCCCATTTCGCATCTCAGCCCAGATCTGCTTTCTGGTCAATGCTGCCGACTTCAAGAAAACACTGGTCTCGAAGGTACGAGAACCGTACTTCCTGATGACATCGTCAACTGGAATGCCAAGCGCATCAGCACGAGTTGCGATCTTGACGCAAACCTCGTGTCGCTGTCTTGGATGCATATCTCCGTTGAAGGAATGGAAGAAGGCCATTGCCTCCTTTACCTGACCATACGATGCGAGAGGAAGTGTTCCATCGTCGAGAGCACACACAGCTGGATCGTACTGCTGCGCCCTTCTCGGATTAGGTTCTCCTGGAGTTACATATGGATCAGTAATAACTCCTGAAAGCTTCGCAAGGGATGGTCGAGCGGAGTAAGGCATTACCGAAGTCCCACTCAACTCACTAGTCTTCTCACGTTTCGAGACTGTGATGTTCGTCCCATCAGTTTTGATCAGGACTTTGTTTCCTGCAGCCATTTTTGATAGGGTAATCGGCGGTGTGACATTGAAATGGTTGCATGCTCGAAGAAGGTTGTGAGCTACTTTCTCTCTCGCTCCTTCGTGAAGATCACCAGCGTGCTCTAGAAAGTACATCACATTGACAGCCACATGTGCTGGATCAATGCAGGCATACTTCCGCATACTATATCCATCACCAACCACGACCATCGCGAAGGCATGGTCTGGAAGCCTCTGAAGATCCTCCTGATCTAGGACCGAGGCCGTCTTGATGAAGTCAGGGACACTTCGTCCCTGCATCATACGTTGAAGGGACTCGAACCCATCGTCATAAGGATCAAATACAGCCCCAGGGGTTCCGATCATTTTGTCAATCCTCCGCACTCAGCCACTCTATCGACTCTGGTCTCCAGTCTACCACCACGAAAGGTCGAGGCAAAGATGGACATTTCTTGGCTATAAGGGCTTTGCACTGGCGAAGTGAACTAAATGGTAATGGAAAGGAGGTGGCTGAAAACACCATGCCGTATTATCGAGGGACGCATGTCCCCGACTGCTTCACACGATGGGACTCTGGAGATCCAGAGTGCGATGTCTGCCAAGTAGAAGCTTTGTGCTGCCAAGCACAAGAAGACAAGGTACGTAAGGGCGGTGGAAGCTCTAGCTCAGGCTCATCCTCTCAATCTACGAGGACACAGGGTGAAACACGTACTACTTCTACTTCAATGACAGTGCACCTACCTCCAGATTCCCACGTTCTCCCCAAAGAAGGGGAGAGCGCAATCTCTCGACTAGGAAAGAATATCGCTGCTGGATGTCTAAAAGAGACTGGTGTGCAAATGGCGATCTTCTTTAGCAAGTGGAAGTTTCCATGATCTGTGCTAGCATCTTAGGTCCAAAATGATCTACACACTGCCGATAAGAGATCCAGACGTCGCATACAGAGACACATGGCTCTGGCTTCCTAAGAAGCACATCTCTGTCGACTTGATCAGAAATAGCCTAACCATACCAGTGCAGGTCAACAACGACGTGGTTTACATGAACTTGTGGAAGGACTCACCTAGTCATCTGGGTATACCACGAGAGAAGATCAATGTTAGTGATCTATCCTACCCTGTTGTGGATCTTACCCCCTCTAGTTACGAGAAGGTAGGATTCCGCAGCAGGGTAGTTCTTGACTATGTAAGACCGGAAAAAGATGATCAGAAGCGCGCCTTTGAGGATCTTGCTGCTACACGGAGTGGAATACTGAATCTGGGATGCGGTATCGGAAAGACAGTGATCGCAATTCATCACATAGCACACAGAGACGTTCCAGCACTGATCATCAACGACAAGACACATATCCTGAAGCAGTGGATAGCTGAGATCAACAAGTTCCTCTTCGTGCCCGATGAGCTGGGATGGATCCAAGGTCACCCATCCAAATGGAACTGGAAGCGACCAATAGCACTAGCAAGTCTGAAGACACTAGCCATGTATGCCGATCAGATACCACCTGAAATGGCAACTTGGTTTGGTACGATCATCTGGGATGAAATACACCACCTGTCAGCGGAGGAGTTCTCTAAGACTGCCGACATGTTCTACGGCAGTCGATTCGGACTAACAGCTACTGTCAAACGTGAAGATGGTGGAGAGCTTCTTTACCTATGGCACGTCGGTGATGTCGTTCACAAGAATTTGAAACAGGACGTAATCCCATCCGTCACCTTTTTCAAGTCGTACACGAAGCTAGACATGGATGATCCTGATACGTACAACGCCTGTACTGATAGAAGAGGAGAGGTTCATCTAGTTCGGCTTATCCATCACGCTGCTATGAGACCTGAAGAGATCGAGTTTGCGAAAACCATAATAGATGAGGGTATCAAGCGTGATAGAGACATAATGGCGATCACGTTCTCTAAAGATCATGCCGACTTCATGCACAGTCTGTATCCGGGGTCTGGTGTACTACACGCCAGCATTGATCCTGATGATCGACTTGGGATACTCAGGAACAGCAAGCTTACTTTCGCTACTGTCTCAATGGCCAAAGAAGCTCTGAACAAGCAGAAGTTAGATTCATTGATCATACTCACAGAGTTCAGCAATAAAAACGTTCTTCAACAAGCTGTTGGGCGTATACAGCGTTTTCTCAAGGACAAGAAGAAAACTAAGGTCATAGTGATCTGGCACGTAAACATTCGACCCATGAAGAACATGGGCTATAAGCTAATGGGCCACTTCAGAGAGTGGGGCATGAAGGTTGAGGTAAAGTAGATGGAAGAGCGCAAACCGATCCTAGTAGTTTTCAATGCTGGAGATCCCACGTTCCTTGGACGTATCGACGGTTCTCGTGCTGGAGACACGTTCATATCTCCCGATGAACTGAAAGGCCAATTCAGCAGCAATGCAAAGCAGAGCATGTCTCTGGTATACGATTGCTACCCGATCGGTAATAGGCAGGTGAACGGACCACAAGGTCCGATCGTGATGCCCGTTCTAGGAACTATGAACTGGTGCTTTCTGGAGTGCGTACGCGTGATGCGGGCTTTGATTCGTTGGTACTATTTCCCAGAAGATCAAAGCGTCGAAAGTCACAACGAGTTTCAAAAGGTGTACTCAGAGTTCACAAAGCAACTCGATGCGGCCAAGGTGCAGCATGCTATGGCAGCCGCCAATCTCCAGGTGGCTACTCCTGAAGACATCAAGCGTATGGAAACAGCAGCGAAGAAGATGGGACTGGGAACAGGACCCAATCTGACAGACATGCTCAAAGACGGAAAGCCGAGCTGGAGATGAAAGCTGAGAAGCCGCTTGCATTCTCTCTTCCATGGCTTTCGTGTACACGATGCAAGCTGCACGAGGATCGAAACTACGTAGTCCTTGGTGTCGGTAATCCACACGCCGATGTCATGTTCTTTGGCGAAGGTCCAGGTCCGGATGAGGACAGAGTTGGATACCCGTTCATAGGAAGATCAGGAGAGCTGTTTACCGAGTTTGTTGAGGATCGTCTTGGGTGGAAGAGAGAAGATCTGTTCATCGACAACGTAACCGCATGTTTCCCTCACAATGAAGAAGAGGGAAACAAGGTGATCAGAAAGCCCAACAGCACTGAAGTAGCTGCCTGTCACGATAGAGTTGTGGAAACGATCTATAGAGTAGATCCATTACTCATAGTAGCCCTAGGCGCTGTCGCCTTGTATGGTCTTACTGGCGTGAATAGCTCCCTCAAAAGCTCACGGGGAGAGATGTTCTTCGCAAAAGTACCTGGATTCTACAAGAACGTCAGCTACCCAGTCATATCCACCTATCATCCAGCGGCTCTACTAAGAAACCCAGTGGTACGACCAGGGTCTATGGTAATGGACTTCTGGGAAGATCTAAAGTTTGCAAGGAAGATCGTTGATCAGCTAAAGAAACTTTACGAAGGACAAGGAAAAGAGGACTGGTGATGACCGACGTAGAAAAGCGCCGCGTGATGAGACTGGAAAAGAAGTTTGAAAAGGCCAACCAAGATCTTCGAGACTTCGAGGAAGATCATTCGGATGTTTTCGACGAGCTGAGAAAACTCGCCACGCTCAGAGAGGCAGTACTCCAGGAGTTGGAGATCGCTGTACGCGAAACACGGATTGGCGCAGCTGGAATGCAGGTTACTGTCATTCCACGAAGAGAATTCGATGGAGCATACCTGTGGAAAGCATTTGAGGGTGTTCCAGAGACACGAGATCGCCTTGTGCATATCGAGTACAAGGTCAACACGAAAGAGTTCGACTCTATGCAACGAGCTGGGATGATCAACGGCAGGATTGCCGAGAAAGCCGTGGTCGATGTGAAAGACCAAGTGCGCATTGATCACAAACCGAAACCGTTTCAATTGGGTTGATCATGAACTACGCCACAGTCGAAGTGGATCTCTGGTCTCGTGACAAAGACGAAGGAAGGACGATCATCATGCCAACAAAGACAGAAATAGTTCCAACAGACATACTTCTCGGAGACGGCAATGCCGAAGCCGGTAGGGAATTCTCCATGCGCATTGCTGGTGGAGACTACAATGCCGTCGTGCTCAGCACTACTGCTTCGGTGAAGATCAGATGCAATCAGGATGACAAGAGCATCGATCACGCTCTCAAAGCCTGTGAGAAGATCATCAAGAAGACTATAGCGGACTACAAGCCTAAGATGCAGGCTATGCTCGAAGAACTGGTTACGGAATCAGCATGAAACGTGCCTCGTCAGAATGTAGGATCAATGCAGTAGCTGCCGTGAAGATAACTCTGGAAGTACCGATCACTCAGGGAACTCCAAAGGCTCGCAGCCTAGTTGTTGATGTAGCGTTCCTGCACTCCGGTAATGAGTTACCTGTACTCATGGGAAGATCAACACTGACAACAACGTGGCCGGACGACATTCATGCGAAGTGCGTAGAGCTACGTGATGCAATTGAGGATCACCTGTTGAAGTTGCATTTTGCAGACGAAGGAGGCAGGACGAATGACAACAGAGACTACCCAATCGATATCCCGGAGGGTCTCGGCGGCTCTGGACTGGTCAGTCCAGAAAATGAACCAACACAGCTTTGAGAAGATCCATGCGCTGGTTGCTCATCGCGAGAGCTTGAAGCTGATACCAGACCACGTAAGCGCTCGAGCACGTGGAGTACCTGGTGCACCAAATCTGGACTATGACGTCATTGATCTGAACTCAATGCGATTCATGACGGCCGGATCGGTATTTGTACCACCATTCGGACTTCTAGAGATGAACGAGTGGTCAAAGAGACAGCTTGGATCAGAGCTTGGAGTGAAATGGGACAAGTTCTTTGAGTGCACTCCCGTCGATCAAGTTCAACGAGCTGTCACTGATCATCTACGTGCCAGAGGCGCTCCACTGATTCGTAAGATCATAGCTAGATCATTTGACACTGATGAGAAGCCACAATTCGCTGGATCAAGCGGAGTTCTAAGGGCGTTCGTCAGTCCTGGATATAGTGAGATCAGAGACGCTCGTATCTTTGATCGCATG
This sequence comes from uncultured Desulfatibacillum sp., assembly GCA_964570965.1. GTDB lineage: Bacteria > Desulfobacterota > Desulfobacteria > Desulfobacterales > SpSt-501 > SpSt-501. The sequence goes on along the minus strand of CAZNAX010000001.1, from coordinate 6,286 downwards.
CACCAGAGCATCGGGTCCGATCTGAAGGGTATGCACTTCAAGATGGTATCCTTCAAACCAAACGCCTCCCACTTCTTCCTCACGTATGATGATCCATTTGATGCTGTTCACGGAGGAAAGATTCCTATCGCAGAGGGGGACAACTACTTCTTCGGAATCAGGATCAAGAACAGTGAGGTTGGTGGTGGCGCGTTTATGGGTGCCCCGTGGTTTGTGAAGTTCATATGCTCCAACGGTATGATCACTGGAATGGAAGCTGGGCCACTACTCTACAGGACTCACAGAAATGTAGACGACACCGATCTGGATACCATGCTCATCACCATGTTCCGTGAGCTTCCAGAGAGGAAGAAGAGGATCATTGATGAAGCAACGAAGCTTCACGAAGTGGTGATCTCAGACCCACTAGACAATCTGAAGCACTATCTCCGTGGCCAGCCCAAGCACATCATTGAGGCTGCCGAGAACGCCTGGCACCAAGAAGGTGAACCAAATACAGCCTTCGACATTGCACAGACTATCTCTCGTGTCGCTATGGCCATAAGATCCGATAGGGACCGCCAGCTTGAGCTAGAGAAATTGGCTGGAAGGTACATCCAAGAATCGATCAAGAAGTACGATCGGTAGTGTCCCACATACCATCTGAAGTGGTCGAGCGGGGGGCTCGACCACCAGTTCTCGTGGCTTGACGATACAGTTTGTAGCACTAGCATGGAGGGTTCCAAAGGAGGTAGTTCTATGGGAGATGCACCTGATGGGTTGCGTGTTGGGGCACGCCTAAATCATCACGACGAGAGAATCAAAGAGCTCAAGAAGAAGGTCAACCAGCTCGAGCAGCATGTAGGAGCACAGCCGGAAATGATCGATCTGCTTCCATCCAATAAGGAGATCAGGATTTGCTTGAGCGAGGGGGATCTGTATACGGGCATTGTACTTTCGTCCAACAAGTACAGAGTCAAGCTGGATCTTGGTGGTGGAAGACATCGCACGTTCAACAAAGGACACATCAGATGGCATGAGGAAGTCTGATGGCCTTCGATCATGAACTACGACTCATAACGAAGATCGTTGCCACTGCTGATCTGCGAACAGTACTACGCAACAACATTTCGCAGAATATGTTCTCCAACGTACAGGCGAGAGAGATCTTCAAGTTCCTCAAGGAGTACTATCACAACCAACAACACTACGGACGTGTCCCCACAAAACGTATTGTTGAGGAGCGTTTTCCCGGTCCGTTACCCGACAAGGACAGGATAAGGGAAACCATACCAGAGCTGTGTGAGGAGATCAGAAAGAAGGTGATGTCTAGGGAGTTGAGAGACGCCTGTGACGAAGCTTCTGAAATGATCGACTCCAGATCACCATATGAGGCTCTCGCTCATCTTCGCGCAAAGATCAATACAGTTCAAACCATGGTCACTACAAGTCGCGATCTAATCCTCGCTGATGGCGCAGAGGATATGATCAACGACTACATGAGCCAGAAGAGTGGTGGTATCTCTGGTATACCGTGGCCATGGGAGAAATTGAACGAAGAGACTGGTGGGATCCAGCAACAGGATTTCATCATCATCTTTGGCAGACCGAAGCACATGAAAAGCTGGATAGCTACCAAGATCATAACACACGCTTATGGTTTTGGCGCACGTAGAGTGCTGGTATACAGCTGCGAGATGCCTCCAGCTCAGTTCAGAAAGCGTGTTTCAGCATGCATCGCAGAGATCGATTATGAACGTTTGAAGAAGCGTACGCTCACTGACGCAGAAGAGCATGTCTACTTCGATACGCTGCGTAATCTGAAGATAGAGGAGCAACGATCGACTCGTGACGATCATAGCCCATCTGTCATGTTCACGTCCGACAAGGACGATATGATGGGTGGAGGGGTTTCGCACATACTCGCCAAGGCCGAAGCGTTCAAACCTGATCTGATAGTGGTCGATTCATTCTATAGAATGAAGAATGATCGATCAGGCAAGAGGTCTATGAAGTGGCAAGATCAGTATGCCATTGTTCAAGATCTGAAGCACATGACTCAGCAGCTAGATGTGCCTGTAATCGGAGTAACCCAGCGTACTCGAAAGGGTGAAGACGAATCAGGTGGATCTCACGACGAAGAGAGTCTAGAGGACATTGCGTATGCAGATGCCGTTGGTCAAGAAGCTGACCTGATCATGAGAGTCAAGAAGGGCGCTACATTGGCAAATGGCAAGGTGAGCATTGAGATCATAATAGCTGGTGCAAGAGAAATCATACCTGGTGGCATGCTACTTACGATCTCTCCATGCACTGCTTGGGAATTCAATTGCTGGATATCCAACGCAGGTAAGAAAGTCGCTCAGCCAGAAAGCGCTGCTTCAACAGCCGAAAACAGAATGAATGTGCTAATAGGCGACGAGCCTCCACGTAGTGCCAATAAGGGCAGGGGCAGGAAAGCCAAAAAGAAGAGCGATGACGAAAAGCACGGTGTGAAAGTGCCGGGCCACCTCGTATACGATCAGGACGCGGCTGATGCGGACTTGATAGCATTCGGAGATCCTGGGAATAAATGAGCGATCTTGGTCCTATCGCAAATATCATAGAGCCGTATCTGGACCGACCAAAACTGAGCGGATCAGAGAATCTCGCTGCAAAGTGCCCATTTCCGGATCATGATGACAATCATCCGTCATTTGCTATCAACATCAACAATGGTCTCTGGAAATGTCATGGTTGCAATCGTAGCGGTAATCTAGCTACACTACTCCGCGGACTGGGTGTGTCCCGTAGCCGAGTTGATCTACTGATTGAACCGGTGGCACCTCAGATCCATAAAAGACAGCAACGCGAACAACAAAAGAAGAAGAACAGGTTCGTTGGGAGCGATCCATTTCTGGCCGAAGTAGTTATTCCAGAATCCGTACTGGGTGTTTTCGATTGGCGCCCAGATGGTCTAGTGGAACAAGGCTTTGATCAGAAACTGCTCCGAGAACTGGACGTAGGCTATGACAGAGGGAAAGATCGAATCACGTTTCCAATCAGAGATGTCTACGGCAATCTGGTAGGAGTATCTGGTCGATCAACCCTCCGAAGCACAAAGCCCAGATACCTCGTGTATAGGGGCCGGAGGAGAACAGACGAAGGGTTCGTCACTGGTGACTTTGGTCCTGGATTTGACGACCTCTTTCCTTCCTACGAGATCAAAAATCACAAGTACTTATGGAATGCCCATCGCGCATACCAACTACTGACAGTGTCAGATAGTCCGGTAATCGTGGTGGAAGGTTTCAAAGCCTGCATCTGGCTATTGCAGCATGGATACTGGAACACAGTAGCTACTATGGGATCCGCATTGTCGCAAGAGCAGTATGATCTAATCTGCCAAGTATCTGGTGGTGGGGTCGTGCTGTTCTACGACAACAACCTTGCCGGGATTAGAGGAATGCTGAGGATCGGTAAGTGGCTGTCGCGCTCTGTAAGCAACCTCACAGTTTGGACGTTGCCGTCTTGGGCCGAACAACCCGATGATCTAAACAAACTTGGTTTGGGAGAGACATTCAACGCTAGAGAAAGGTTTGAAAAATGGAAGAGGCAGACAACATTGCCCGCATGATGCGCGGTACAGTCAAGAACAAGAAATCCTCTGGTCTCGGTGGCGGATCATTCAACGACAAGTTTGCTCCTCAAGAAGGATCAACGGGTAGGATAACTCCCATCCTCCTGTTCAAGGCCAACTATGTCACGCCGATCTCAATGGAGAACGGAAAGGGGAGTCGCAAGTTCGAGTCACCGTATGGGCTCATCATGCGTCACTATCACAAGCCGTCCAACAAGTTTGGTAGATGCTCTGCTGGATTTGCTGATGTGCGTGACAGTGCGGGCAATCTGGTAGTAGACGTGGGCAACAAGCCCTGCATCGGCTGCCACGAGTCGGAGAAGGGCAGGGACTCCGGTATGTCGTGGGCGAAGAAGCTTCACGTTTTCAACGGAATCCTGCTTGCAGACTTTCACCTTGTGGATTCTGATCGGAAGAATGACCGAACGGGCAAGTTCTACAAAACACCCGTTGAGTGTGAGGGTCGTGGATGCAAACACTGCAAAGCTGGCGTCGAGAAGCAGTTTGGCCGTCGAGTGTACTGGCCCATTGGTTCGAGCTTCACAGATCAGCTGACTGACTTTGTCGACTTCACCCTTTCGGCAGCGTGCAATTGTGGTGGAGAGATCTCTATACCAGCCTACGAATGTCCGAAGTGTGGGGTCTGCTATCGTGATCTTGAAAGAGATCCAGTAGACAAAAGAGAGCTCGAGGCAATACGGCTCGATGTTCAAGAATGCAAATCATGTGGACATGTCGGCTACATGCGAGCAGTCAATGAATGCAGCAAATGTAGCAGCGCAAGTCCGCTCAATCTGTGGAACGTGAAGATGGCCCTCTTCAAGTCTGGTGATGGTGCTACGACCTCACTACAGGTAAGGCGCTACGATCTCGTAACTGATGAAGAGTGGGGAAAGATCAAGCCGCTCATGACTTCAGTGGATCTGGACAAAGTCTTCCCCCACGTCTCTCTCAAGGCACAAGCGAAGCTCTACAGGCTAAAGGTGCCTCAAGAGTTCCGAGATGCTGTGGTCGAAGAAGAGAAGCACGAGAAGGAAGACGACAACGAAGGTGGACCGCGCACTGGCTCCAGTGCATGGGACGAGGATTAGAAGATGCGTCGACATGGGTGGAGCTTGGATAGACCTGATCCAGTTGTAATCAAGACTTCTTCAGACGTTCGTATGCTGAAGGAGAAGCTCGCCCATTTCGACCTGCTGGCGATAGACACAGAAACCACCGGGCTCGATATCAATCGAGCCACGGTGGTCTTCTGGTCTCTCTCAACTGGAGACGACCGCTACTTCTTGGAGTCTCAGATGCTGGAAGAGTTTCGTCCAGTACTGAGTGACAAGATGAAGTCCTGGGTTGGTTCACAGATCAAGTACGATGCCAACGTACTCGCTAATAGCGGGTTTCCGTTGTCAGGCGACTTGATGTGCACGTTGACCATGGATAGGCTAGTCGATCCAGGTCGACCACACGATCTGAAGTCCTCCTACACCCGAGAGTTCGGGGAGAGGATGGCTACCTTTGCCGAAACGTTCTACCCGAAGGACAGGAAGGGTAAGCCGCGTAAGCCGCACAACAAGGAGATGTACGAAATCCTGACGGAGGTTTACGAGCAGGACCCAGATCGTGTGGTCGACTATGCCAGTATGGACGCATGGGCTGTGCTTCGTCTGTTTCATCGACTGAAGGAGCAGCTCGAAAACGTTGTGACGTGGGCGGGCCGTACTCTGTGGGACGTGTTCTTGTGGTTCGAGGTGCCATTCACCCGTGTGCTCTACAACATGGAACGAAGAGGCATACGACTCGACACCAAGTACTTCAACGAGATGCGCCCCAAAATAGTGGAGGACATTGCTCGTACGGAAAAGGTGCTCAACAAGCTCGCCGGAACTGTGATCAATCCCAATTCCAATCCACAGATATCCGATCTTCTTTTCAACAAGCTGAAGTTACAGCCCATCAAGTTCACGAGTGGTGGATCATCTGGTGAGAAGAAGCCGTCTGTGGATGCCAGTGTGCTGCAGCACTACGCCGACGAGGGAGTTGAAGAGGCGAAGCTGATTCTGAAACATCGAGAGCTTGGCAAGCTTCTCGGCACGTACATAGATGGATTGCTAGAGAGGAAAGACGCTAGAGATCGTATTCATACCACCTTTACACAACACGTAGCTGATACCGCAAGACTATCCTCTCGTGAGCCCAATCTTCAGAACCAGCCCAGACCTCGTGACGACTTCGATATCAGGACCGGATTCATAGCTAGTCTCAGAAAGAAACTGATCGTTTCTGACTATGAGCAGCTAGAGATGTTCATCCTTGCCCATTTCTCCAAAGACAAGGGTATGATCAGAAATATCAAAGCCGGTAAGGACATACATACCTCCAATGTGGAACTGGTATGGGGAGAGCCTTACGATGATGTAACAGCTGCTAAAAAGAATAAAGATGATCACTCTGAGCGCGCTAAGCATCTTCGTATGCTAAGACTGTACATAAAAGTAGTCGGCTTCGGTGGACGAGACGAGTCAGGCCGAACTAAAACCTGCTCAAAACGGGGAAGCCCTACAAGGGTAATCCCGTGCTGCGCTGCCAGGCGTAGTGTATCGACTTGGAGATCAGCTACATGATCTTCTCAACGAGAGATCGGTGTTCATCCGATCGGCTAGTCATGCCTCCTCTCTCGTTGACACGGCAGGC